>JAIWEW010000007.1:0-16492 GCA_048632005.1 bacterium | reverse complement strand
CACTTCTTTTTCAGCGGTCTCTCAAAGAGCGCAAGAGGAGGTATTATGGAAGGGGTCTAAGGGTATTGTAGCTGTTATTCGTGAAACTGGTGTAGTATGGTGGTGGGATTGGCAACTATGTACTTGCCAAAGTTGGCGGTTATTCGTTTGCACGAACGATGTGTACTTTTTTATTAGTCCTACGCCTGCGTGTCTCCGTGAGCAGGATTGCCAGTTAATCCTCGAAGTTTTTCTCTATCCCAGCCGGCGGTATGCCATCCTCGTCCCACCCTCGCTTCTGATAGTACAGGGAAAGGAGCTTCTGGAAATCATCCCTGTCGATCACCTTACCTGCATTTGGCCCGGTGAGAGGGGGATTAGCCCAGACCTTGTGAGGAAGACTATCGTCTTTACGCCTCATGCCAAGGCGGACATTAATCAAGCGTGTCATATCATAAAGGTCGTTCGACAGCTCCAGGAGTTCCTCAAGAGTTGATTCCTTTCCCGTCACATATCTGTAGAAATTCTCATAGTGCCGTTCGCTCAACCCCAACTCGATCCAGGGCAGGCGGCAGACACCGAGCATGTCGAAAAGCGGGCGTAGCTTCTGATGATAGATTACGGTTTCAACCCTCTCGTCGTCAGACCAGCCCAGCCCCTCCTCCATCTCCTTGGCGATTGTCCACGCCCGAGTATGGTGTGCGCCAATGTCCGAGGTTGCATATGCTAATCCCATTGAGATACTCGGGCGGCTATCGTACGCCGACTGCTCCAAGCCCTTTACATGGAGAACAACATCGTCCATCTCGGGCCACTTCTCGATAATACGACGAGCGCCATCGGCTAGAACGTCGCCAATCCCCTGCCTGTCTGCGATTTTTTGTATCAATTCCAGGATGGCATCCTCATTCCCCCAGGTGATCTCCATGCCATCGAGGTCGGATAGCGACAGGATCCCTTTCTCGTACCCCTCTATCACAGCTCCCACTATATTGCCTGTTGAAATGGTATCCACTCCCAGCTCGTCGCATAGCTGGTTTGCGCACAGAATCGCAGCGAAATTGTCTATTCCCAGGTTTGAGCCCAGCATGGCGCATGATTCATACTCCGGCCCTTCGACTACCGTGCCAGTATATTTCCCAGCCTTCACAAGGCAGATATTGCTGCAGCACATGGGACAGGAAAAACATGCGCTATCGCCTATCTTATAGTCAGCGAGCATCGTCGCGCCGTTGATCTGGTTGTGCTTGGAAAAAACGCTGTCCTTGAAATTATATGTCGGCAGAATCCCCTTCTCGTTAGCGTATTCGATGACGTTCATAAGGCCTTCCTGCTGCCACAACTTGAAATACTTATGTTCCTTGATATATTTACTGGCCTTCTCCGTCTCTGCAACCAACCCGGGCAGATCATAAACGGGAATATCTTTGTCTCCCCGTACCACAATCGCCTTGAGGTTTTTTGACCCCATGATCGCCCCTATCCCTGTCCTGCCGGCGTTGCGTCCCCAGTCGGTATTGACACAGGCGAACCTTACCATGTTCTCGCCCGCCGCGCCTATAACAGCGATGTGTACAGCGTGGGTGCCCAGTCGCTCCTTGATCATTCCTTCAGACGTCAGGCAACTTTTACCTTTCAACTCGGGCATGGGGATGATCGTTGTATCTCCATTGTCGATGAAGATAACAGATAACTCCGGTGCCCTGCCGCTTATGGAAAGAAGGTCTAATCCTGTCTGCCGCAGTTCAACACCGAATCTACCTCCGATAGAGGAATCACCATAAAGGCCGGTAGCCGGTGATATAGAGACAAATGAATTCTTACCCGATGAGGGAAGGTAGACCCCTGTCAGTGGTCCCGGTGCGATTGCTATGAGATTCTCCGGGCCGAGGGGGTCAATCTTGAAATCGTGCTTCCTCAGGTTGTCCCACACGAGCTTTGCGCCGAAACCACGCCCGCCGATGTACTTATCGATAAAGGCATCCGAGAGACCCCTAACTTCAGCGCTGCCATTTGTGAGGTCTATATGCAGGTGTTTCTTGAAATATCCGCTCTTTGGACTCATAGCTCTTCCTTCCCTATCTCCGCGTAGTGGATAACCTTCTTTTCTCCCTTCTCATAGAACTCGATTTCCTTCATCTGGGTATAGCTCAAGACATTGTTGAGACGTTTGGAATCGCCCAGCGCAGCTTCCGGTATCAGCCTGAGCGCCCCCTTTGGACAATTCCTGACACACTCGGGGTCGCCTCCGCACATATCACACATGATGGGCATGTCACAGTCCTCATGAGCATAAATTGCTCCAAAGGGGCATGCCGTCACGCATTCAAAGCAGGAAATGCAGTTCTCCTTGTCAAGATGTACTACTCCCTCTACCCATCTCAGGGCATCGGTAGGACAGACCTTGGCACATGGGGCGCCCTTACACTGGTTGCACACTATTGGCATTCTCATAACCGGATGAGGGTACGTGGTTAACACTCTTATTGCCGCCTTCTTCGGGTTATTCACTCCGAAATGCTTTATTGCGCATACTAGTTCACAGATACTACAGCCGGAGCACAGCTCTGGAATCACCGTCAGTTTTTTCGACATAAGACAATCCTCCGTAAATTTCGTGAAATCATAACCAAAGGCGTACCGAAAGGGTGCATGTCATGACGCGTCACATAGCAGAATACTCGTAAAAAGTGGAATTGTCAACGAGGAGGGGACTCTAATAGTTCAAGTTGCGTTTTGTCAACGATTACTTTTATCGTAGCGCCTGCGCGGGACATACTCGGGATGTTTTCCTCGCCAGTAGATGGATGATGCCAATCGGGAAAGCTACCTAAACACGTTCATATGCTATAATCTTGGACGTATGCTGAAAGCGGAGAGGAATTAAAGGATGCCAGCACTGCAAGGCCGTCTTTTCTATGGTTGGGTAATTGTAGTGGCTGCCTGGCTGGCAATGTTTGTTTGTTCGGCGTCCATTGCTTCCTTCTCCATATTCGCTCCGGAACTAGAGAGGGAATTTGGCTGGACCAGGGGAATGCTCTCCGTGGGCTACACCCTTAATACGATCACGATAGCAGTTTTTGGATTGGTAGCGGGGATGCTAGTCGATCGGATCGGGATAAGGAGGCTCGTGATGATCGGTGCTGTAATCGGGGGATTGGGGATGGCTTTGCTAAGCCAGATAACCCAGCCCTGGCATTTCTACCTTCTATACGGTATCCTCGCACCGTGTGGTATCTCGTTATGCTTTATTGTCCCTACGGTAGCCACGGTGCGGCGTTGGTTTATGCGTCGAGCAGCTGTTGCCATAGCTATCGCGATGACCGGCTCAGGGCTGGGGGTGGTAATCCTAATTCCGTTAATCCATCATACTATTGGGGCTATTGGCTGGCGCGAAAGCTACATCATGCTCGGGCTCATCCTGGCGATAATGGCAGTCATTGCGGGGTCACTTCTAAGGAAAGATCCGGAGTCCGCAGGGACATATCCCGATGGCGTTAAGCCTGTGGCAGAGGAGCTTGAGGACAGGGCAGACTTTCTTACCCGCTCCCAAAAGTGGTCGGCAAGGGAGGCCTTCCGGACCTCCAGCTGGTGGCTCCTTATGCTCTCGCAGTTCTTTCATATAGCCATAATCGGGATTATTGGACACATCGTTTTTTGGGGAAAGGACCTTGGTGTACCAGAAGGGAATGTGGTAAGCATCCTCAGCTATCTTGTGCTGGCTGCAGTTGCAGGGCGTCTTTTCGCAGGCTTTTCGTCCGATTGGCTGATGTCCAGATTCGGCCTCTCCCGCAAGCCCCTCTTGTATGTTTGCACTATGGGTGTTTCTCTGGGGTGCTTTCTAGCTATTGGTGCAGGTAATCAAACAGAGCTAATCTTAGTTTCTCTCGTTATCGGATTCTGCTACGGAATCGGCCTCGCCGTATTCCCTACCTATCTGGGAGATCTATTCGGGGTGGTTAGTGTTTCGACGCTTTTTGGCATTGCATTCTTTTTGTCTGCAGGGCTATTTGGGGCATTCGGTCCAATATTATACGGATTCATCCGTGATATGCAGGGATCCTACGATCTAGCTTTCCTGGTCACGGCGATACTCTGCTTAATCTCTACGGTATCCCTGTTCCTGATCAGGGCACCGGTGAAAACGATAGGAGCTAATAATTGACGGTAAAGCATGTTGCTGATACCATTGTATACAGAATCTAGGAATGAGGTCTAAATGAAGGTTAACAGATTTGTCATAATCATGCTTATGGGCGTTTTATTAATAGGCTCTGTGTCTTGCCTGGCATCATCTGCTTCAAAGCCTACAGCCAGCGATGTCCCGGAAGGATGGAGCCTTAGCAATGAAGAGCCCTTTGGAACATATTTGGAGTCAGACGGTACGCAGTGGGGTCTGGTAGAGTATACAAATAGTGACGACTCAAATTTTGTGCAGATATACTATGGCAATGTTCCTCGTGAGCTAATAGACCACGAAACTGACCCCGACTATCTGACTGCCAGGGCAATCGTAGAAACCAAGACGTTCGAGCCGGATGAGACGGGAAATATGATTGCAAGCGATCAAATTGCCGGCTACACCAAGAGGCATGACACGGATAGTGATTGGTATGAGATGGAGATAGTATTCGTTCTGGAATCTGCCTGTATTGATATCTATACTATCTATGATGCGACTCCTGAAGCTGAAGCTCAGGCGATGTCAATTATAAATAGCATCTCGTTCCAATAAAGCCACTTTAACCAACCATTCCACCATAGGCAAGCCGCTAAAGTGGCTCGATACTTCCCCCACTTACCCGAAACAGCGTCGCCTCGGCCAGAAAACCGTGATCGAAGTGATCGAGATCCGTGTTTGTAATCACTACCTGCTGATAAGATGCAACGGACTCCAGTACTTGATGACGCCGTATCGAATCCAGCTCGGAAAGCATATCGTCCAAAAGTAAGATAGGCTCATCACCTGTGTTGGAGAGCATAAAGCGAGCCTCGGCGAGCTTTAGGGAGAGGGCGATGGTGCGCTGCTGACCACGGGAGCTATAAACATTCATATTAACATCGCCAATAAAGAATGCCAGGTCATCACGGTGAGGGCCAATCAGGCTCATACCCTGAGCTATCTCTTTTCCTCGAATATCTCGTAGCCTATCCCCAAAATCCGTTACGCCAGTGCTTGGTAGATAAGCAACCCTCAATTTTTCTCGCTCCGCTGTGAGCTGCTGGTGGATCGGCTGAGCCAGGTCATTAAGCTCAGCTACCAGAAGCTGGCGCTGCGCGATTATATAGGAGCCGTGTTCCAGTAATTCCTGGTCCCAAAAATCAAGCTGGTTACCATCGGCGCGCCGCTCTCCAACCAATTTCAGGAGGTGATTTCGCTGTAGGAGCACCTTATTATATCGTTGAAGGGTGCGTAGGTATCGAGGATTAATCTGGGAGTTCGTCATGTCGAGGTAACGGCGGCGTGGCGATGGGGCACCCCCGATAAGGTCAATATCCTGACAGCTAAAGAGTACTACATTTACCTGGCCGACAAGGTCGATAGCGCGGCGGGGCACGCCATTTACCCTGATCCGCTTTTGAACGTGCGCTTCAGGGCCAGGATGTGCTGCTCTTAGGGCAATCTCTATTTGGATATCCCCTCCCCTTTTTTGAACCTGTGCCAAAAGGCGAGCTACCGAGAGTTCCTCTGTTACAGTGGACCAGTTGATCAACTCCCGTTCCGCAGTGGCGCGACTGGACTTGGCCGTGGCCAGGATGTAGATCGCCTCAAGTAGATTGGTCTTTCCCTGGGCATTATCGCCCTTAAGTACCACCAGGTGTGATGGAAGGTCAAGTTCCAGGCGCTCGTAATTACGGAAGTTGGTCAGGCTCAAATGCGTGATATGCATGTGCTTCGGATAATACGGATTATGGTTATATCTGTCAAGGAGGTGTACTCGTCCAGTACATTGGCAATTGATACGCAATAGACACATTTTAGCTAGGTGGGTTGTGCCTCTGGCTTTACCCGTGAGGGTGTGATGTAGTTACAAGAATATACGGTGAGGTTGTCTTGGTTAAATAAAGGGACCAGCCATCTCGGGTAGCCCCTCTTATTTACCTATTCATTCCGGTTCCACGTTTCCCATCTTGTAACTAACTTGCCTTCGCCATCTTTCACGGCTCCAACGATAATGAGTATCAAATCTATAAGTGACCAAATACCGACAGCTATAAGAAATGGGATACCAATTAGAATCCAAACAGTGGCTATGCCTATGATCCAGAGTATAAGCATAGTTATAGCGGTTGGATTTTTCACAAGATAAAAACGATGAGCACCAAGTGAACCAAGAAAAAAGCATAGCAAGAGAGCAATAGTCCTTGATTTTGATGATTCTTCCGCCGTAACGATGTTGGTCGATGAAGTCGGCCATTGGCGGGCTGTACTCAAACTGTTGAAGCGGGGAAGAAAATACCCGATACAGAGATATGAATTCTATCGATCAGTACTCACGAGTCCAGAGAAGCGTGACGATCCCATTTCCGACATTTCGGGATCGTCACGCTATGGCATTTCCTTCGTAAAACGCTCTATTTCCCGGACATTATTGCCGCGATGTCTTCTTCAACGGTACCGATGGGCTTGATATTAAACTTTTCTACCAGCACGTTGGTCACATTGGGGGACAAAAAGGCGGGCAGAGTAGGTCCCAGCCGAATGCCTTCAACGCCCAGATGTAGGAGAGCCAAAAGCACAGCCACGGCCTTCTGTTCGTACCAGGCAATATCGTAGGATATGGGTAACTCGTTAATGTTGTCCAACCCGAATGCCTCTTTTAATTTCAAGGCGATCACGGCTAGGGAGTAGGAGTCGTTACACTGCCCAGCATCCAGTACCCGCGGAATTTCGCCGATGTTACCCAGGTTGAGTTTATTGTAGCGGTATTTGGCACATCCAGCAGTAAGGATTACTGTGTCCTTGGGCAGGTTTTCCGCCAATTCGGTGAAGTAGTTGCGGGTTTTCTGACGGCCGTCACACCCGGCCATAACAACAAAGCGTTTGATAGCTCCTGATTTTACGGCGTCAACCACCTTGTCTGCCAAAGCAAGGACCTGGTTATGGGCGAACCCTCCCACGATCTTGCCGGATTCTATCTCCTTCGGTGGCTGGCATTTTTTCGCCATCTCCACAACCGGGGAAAAATCCTTTGGTCCGCCTTCTGCCCTGTCCGCTATGTGTTTGGCTCCAGAATAACTCACCACTCCGGTGGTAAACAGTCTATCCAGATAGGTATTATCCTTTTTAATGGGGATCAGGCAGTTGGTGGTAAGAATGATGGGGCCGTGGAAAGACTCAAAATCTTCGTTTTGATGCCACCAAGATCCGCCGTAGTTACCAACAAAATGAGTATATTTCTTAAATGCCGGATAATAATTAGCCGGAAGCATTTCCCCATGAGTGTAAACATCGACACCGGTTCCCTCGGTCTGTTTGAGCAATTCTTCCATGTCTTTCAAGTCATGGCCGCTGATCAGGACGCCTGGATTGTTTCTAACCCCAATGTTGACCTCCGTAACCTCGGGATGACCATAGGTACCTGTATTGGCTTCGTCTAAAACAGCCATGGTATTTACGGCCATCTCTCCGGCCTTCATCACCATACTAACCATGTCATCCACTGAAAGGTCCTTAGTTGTGGAGGCCAGTGCTTTCATAAGGAAGCCATAGATATCATCCTTTTCATAACCGAGAATAGCGGCATGATCAGCGTAAGCGGCGATTCCCTTGCAGCCGATGACGAGTAGCTCTCTCAAGGAGCGTACATCGTCATTTTCAACGGCCGTAATTCGTACTTCATCGGCTTTGGCCTTGGCCAGGATTTCTTCCTTAGAATCCGAGTTCCACATGGCGCAATCCGGAAGAGCGTCGGATACAGCGGTTCCAACCTTTTCCTTAACTGCTTCTCGAACCTTTAGGCCTTCTTTGATGCTGTCGATAATGATATCATCGTCCCATGCCACATTAGTGATAGTGGTAAAAAGGGCCTTGCAGATAAAATGGGCCGCCTTCCTGTCAACAGTGCCCAGTTCGTTCAGTTTTTCACCGTAGACCGAGATCCCTTTACATACATAAATGAGCAAGTCCTGAAGGTTCGCGGTCTCCTCCGGTTTGCCACACACCCCCTTCACTGTACAGCCTTGATTCTTGGCCGTTTCCTGGCATTGAAAACAAAACATTCTTTTTCCTCCTTCCTTTCTCTACTGTGTTGCTATTCTAATATGAACCATCCAGATCCACGATACGACCTAGTCACCCGCTCTAAAATGAATCGCTATATCTCTATCCTTGCCGCTTTACATAAGGTATATTTTCAACAATTCCGATTCGTTTATTACTATATGGATATTATACCAGTTTATAAATTATCAAGATAATAAATACTGTAGAGTATTTCAAAACTCTGTGTGACATTATAAGCAATAGGCTAAGCACTGTATGTGACTTTTCTCACATCAACCTGATTAGCAAACATAGGCACTCAGGGAAGTTAAATGGTGAGTGATATAATAAGGCATGTTTTCAGGCAAATCATAGATAGCGCTACCCATTAGAGTGTTTTATACCAGTTTGCTATTTCTGAACCTATCAAATGCGGGTTGTCTTCCTGCAAGTAATGAAGCCCCTGCCCGATGTTCACTGAGCTAAGGTTCTTGAGATTCTGTTGACACCAATCAACTACCAGCTGGGGGAGAAGAGCACCCGGTGTAGCATAGAACAGCAACTTGGATAGCTCTGATTGCTGGAGCTTTCCGCTATAATTGTCAACAGCCTCTGCAACATCTCGTGGTTCTCCTCCTATGGGGATCTCGTTAGGCCACTGCCAGATGGGCCTGCGGCTGGCAGGATCTACGAATGGTGACCGGTAATAGTTCATCTCCTCCTCAGTGAGTTTTCGCACAACACCTCCAGGCAAGATTTGTTCTATGAACATATTCTTGTTCACGATCATATCCCAGCCAACATCGGGTGTACGGAAAGCCTGAAATATTTCCTTCATCTCCGCGGGAAACCAGTCCCAGCTCGGCACCGACATAATTATTGCTTCCATGAAGGCAATACCTTTGACGTTACTCTCGTGATGCATGGCATAATGGAAGCCAAGTCCGGAGCCCCAATCATGAATAACCAGGGTGATATTCTCCAGCCTCATCTTCTCGATAAAGCCTTCCACATATTTTACATGGTCGAAAAAGCGATACTCGATGTCAGGCTTATCCGACTTGCCCATGCCTATTAGATCCATCGCAATACATCGACCAACTGAGGTCAGGTGGGGAATGATATTTCGCCATAGGTATGAAGAAGTAGGATTGCCATGGAGGAACAGGATCGGATCGCCAGCGCCCTTTTCTATATAGTGAATATTTGCACCGTCGACCTCAAGGAACCGTGACTCATACGGGAAATCTGCCGATATTTTTTCAGCAACCATATTTATGCCTCCTCTACTTCTGATATCATTATAGCATTCCTATTTAGCCTGCGTAGCTATGCTGTGAGCAATTGCACCGGGTTTACTAATATATAGAGGGTCATGGAGTGGATTGTAATATGTGAGTTAGTAGAATCCTGAGGCCGATGCCTATCAGTACTATCCCGCCGAATAACTCTGCCCATCTACCCAGCCATCCTCCTATTCTCTTTCCTGCATGGAAGCCTACAGCTGATATTATAAAAGTAACGCTTCCAATTATCACGGCCGCTAAAAGGACACCTGAACCCAGAAAACCCAGGCCAAGGCCTACTGCTAGCGAGTCGATACTGGTCGCTAATGATAAGGTGAGAAGGGTGAATCCCTTCGTAATGTCAATGGCTTTATGCTCTTCAGCTTCGGATTTCAATGCTTCCCAGATCATCCTTATACCAACCAATGATAATAAACCGAAAGCTACCCAGTGGTCGAAAGATTCAATAATATCGGCTATCATTTGGCCAGCCAGCCATCCCAAAGCTAGCATTCCAGCTTGGAATAGCCCAAATGAGAGAGATGCTCGTAGCATTTGGCCCGTAGAAATGCCTCGTACTGAAATACCGCCAGCGATAGATACGGCAAGGCAATCCATCGACAATCCCAGTGCTATCAGCAGCATGGCGAGTAAATCCACAATGGCGGCAGTATAACAAAAAGTCTAAAGCTATGTCTAGGTTGAGTTAAATGCAGATGAGACCGAAAGACATCCTTTATAGATAGAGCCTGTGCTAGACTCCGATTGACAAATATCCCAATAACACCGACGGAAAGAGTTAGTAAAAAACACTTTCTATGATAAACAGGATAATGTTATAATCCTCTCTAGTTGGGCTAACAAATCGGAATGCTAGTAATATCCAGCCCCCTTTGGTCTTTCATTACAAGGATAAGGTTATTATTCCATATTGATAGAAAGGAGATACATATAGATGGCAAATCAACAAGAACCCATAGTGAAGCTACCCCCGGTAGAGCAAATAGGCATTGTAGTCAAGGATATGGATCAAGCAATAGATTACTACAGCTCTACATTTGGCTGGGGGCCATTTCACGTTATGGATCTCGAGATGAAGGGAGCCACCTACCGGGGTAAGATATGCGATTGCCGATTGAAGATTGGCTTCTATCGCGCAGACCCCATTGAGATCGAATTGATTCAGGTATTAGAGGGGGAGACACCACATACGGAGTTTCTCCGGGAAAGGGGGGAGGGACTACAACATCTACGCTTCAGTGTAGATAATCTTGATGAAATGCTGGCCAAGCTGGCCAAGCAGGGCATCGAGCCTGTGTTCCAACATAGTTACCCGGAGGTTGGAGTATCTTTCGCCTACCTGGATACTGACAAGATTGGCGGCATTATGTTCGAGTTAATCGAGATAAAGAAGGTCGAGAAGGTATAGAGATATGCAACTAGCTTTCTTTTTTGATCAGACCAGATGCACCGGCTGTTTTACCTGTGTGGTGGCCTGCAAGGACTGGCACGATATCCCCGCAGGCCCAGCTAGCTGGATGAGGGTCAAGACTATAGAGCGAGGCACATATCCCCACCCGTTTGTGGCCTTTCTTAGCACTCACTGCTACCACTGCGCTGAACCGGCCTGTGTGCCGGCCTGTCCGGTGGACGCAATAAGAAAACGTCATGAGGATGGCATAGTCGTAGTTGACAGGGACGTTTGTCTGGGGAAGGACACATGTCAGCTCTGCCTCGAAGCCTGTCCCTACCAGGCGCCCCAGTTCGGCGCCGAAGATAACGCCAAGATGCAGAAATGCGACCTGTGCCTGGACCGATGGGAAGAGGGCAAACAGCCCATCTGTGTCGCTGGCTGCCCCATGAGAGCGCTGGATGCTGGGCCACTGGAGGAGTTGGAAGCCAAGTACGGCAAGATTCACGAAGCCGAAGGGCTCAAGTACAATGAAAGGCTGCACCCGTCGGTAATCTACAAACCCAAACCCCGAGTTTCCCTGGCCAGTTATTGAGGAAGGCAAAAATGATCGAGAATGAGAGAGTGATAACCACTACTTGCGCCCCACATTGTGGGGGGGGCTGTCTGCTTAAAGCTCATGTAAAAGATGGCGTCATAACCAGGATCGAAACCGACGATGATCAGTATGACGTTCAGCTCAGGGCATGCATGCGAGGACGCTCGTGGAGGCAGCGAATATACCATCCCAACCGGCTGAAACACCCGATCAAACGCGTTGGCCCACGGGGTAGCGGACGGTTCGAACGGATAACCTGGGACCAGGCGCTGGATACCATCGCCACTGAGCTCAAGCGGACTATAGATACCTACGGGCCCGCTTCCATCGTCCACTGGGTTTCCGGCGGGGATCAGGCAGCATTACACGATGGATGGCGACGAATGAGCAGGATATTCTGCATGATGGGCGGATACACGCGCCCCTGGGGACTGCACTCCTACGAAGGCGGCATCTTTGCAGAGCTCACCTGTTTCGGGACGGGATTCACCGCCCACACCCGCGATGACCTCCTCAATTCCAAACTGATAATCATGTGGGGATGGAACCCGGCGGTCACTATTCAGGACACCAACACTGCCTGGTATCTTGCGCAGGCCAAAGAACGTGGCACCAAGATCATCTCCATCGACCCCAGATTCACTGCCTCCGCCTCGGCATTCGCCCATCACTGGATACCTATCCGCCCCGGCACGGATGCCGCCGCGCTCATCGCAATGGCCAACGTAATGGTGACGGAGAACCTGCATGAACAGGCATTCCTGGATAAATTCACCATCGGGTTCGATGCGTTCAAAGATTACATTCTGGGCGATGAAGACGGAGTGGCCAAGACCCCGGAATGGGCGGAGGCGATCACCGGCATACCGACGGATACTATCAGGCGGCTTGCCCGGGAATATGCTACAACGAAGCCGGCGGCACTCATAACCGGAATTGGTCCCGGGCGCACAGCTTACGGCGAGCAGTATCACCGTGCGGCCATCGTTCTGGCGGCTATGACCGGCAATGTCGGTAAATCCGGTGGCTCCTGCGGCGGCAAATCATGGGGGCCGCACGCCCTAGGCAGGATGGGTTCGGGTCCTAAGATCCCGCCGAACGAGGTGGATGACACCGTTCCCAACCCGGAAGGCAAGCTCCCCAATCGCAGATACTACATCTGGGGATACGGGATTATCAACGTCTTCCGGCTCACAGATGCCTTCATCAAGGGCAAATCGGGCGGATACCCTGCTGATTACAGGTTCCTGTGGGTTACCAATGCCAATCCGCTCAATCAGTGGCCCAATACCAACAAGACCATCGAGGCCTTCAACAAGCTAGATTTCATAGTTACCGAAGAGCACTTCATGACCCCAACCGCCCAGTATGCCGACATAGTCCTGCCTACAACCACATTCTTCGAGCGAACTGACGTTACTATGAGCGCATCCTGTCCGGTATCCTACGCCTACCGCAGAAATATCATTGAGCCCGTCGGCGAGTCACGAGCACCGATGGATTTTGCCACCGACCTGGCCAATCGTCTGGGCCTTACCCATTATAATGACAAGACAGATGAGGAGTGGGTGGACGTTATCCTGCAAAAGAGCCCCATTCCCGATGTTGAGGGGTTCAAGGAGAGAGGGTTCCAAAAGATCGATCTTCCCGAGCCTAGCGTTCCCTTCCGTGCCCAGATCGAGGACCCGGAGAATAATCCCTTCTACACGCCCTCCGGGAAAATCGAGATCTACTCCCAGATGATCGCGGACATGAACTTGCCCCATTGCCCGCCAATCCCCAAGTACATTGAGCCGTGGGAGAGCCCGAGCGACCCTATGGCAGAGAGATACCCGCTGCAGCTCATCACCACTCATACCGGGAGACGGGCTCATACCCAGTTCGATAACGTTCCGTGGCTAAGGGAGCTCGATCCGCACACAATCAGAATCAACAGGATCGATTCCGAAGCACGTGGGATAAAGGATGGCGATGCCGTGAAGGTATTCAACGACCGGGGAGCGATGATCATCCCGGCTAAAATCGTGGAGACGATCATGCCCGGTGTCGTCGATTTGCCTCAGGGAGCCTGGTATAATCCCGATGATAACGGTGTCGATCGCGGTGGCTGTGCCAATGTGCTTACCATCGACACGCCTTCACCTGGTGGAGCCTTACCTTCCAATACCGCTCTGGTGCAGGTTGAGAAAGCCTAAGAGACATAAATGAAAGTGCTGTTAACCGGTGCATTTGGAAATATAGGTCCTAATGTGGTTGAAAAACTGCTGGAGCAAGGGCAGCAGGTGAGATGTTTTGACCGCAAAACAGAGGCAACCGAGAGAAAGGCTGAGAAGTTCAAAGATCAGGTGGAAATAGTGTGGGGAGATTTACGCAACCCCGATGACATGGCCGCCGTTGTGCGCGACCGCGATGTCATCATTCACATAGCGTTCGCCCTCCCCCCAATGACCGAGTACCGTCCTGAAAAGGCCAGGGATATAAATGTAGGAGGCACAGAGAATATCCTTAATGCCATGAAAAGTCTTTCGCCTCCACCAAAAATAATCCTTGCTTCGTCAAGCAGCGTCTTCAGCATAAACCCTACAAACCCATTACAGCGTACTGTTTCCGATCCGGTGGAAGCAACGGATCACTATACGCAGCACAAGTTAGAGTGCGAACAAATGGTTCAGGAATCGGGGTTGGATTGGGCCATTTTCCGTTTTGGCGTCGTACCACCAGTAGTATTAAATTTAGATTCTTGGGTGTTTCACGTTCCACCGGATACACAAATGCAGTTTCTCCACCCAAAAGACGTGGGGCTGGCGCTTGCCAACGCAATGAACTGTAAGGAGGTCTGGAGTAAAATATTACTGATCGGCAGTGGTCCAGGTAACCAGATCTACTATAGAGATTTTGTCAGAAGTCTGACGGAGGCTATAGGAATCGGGACCCTGCCCGATGAAGCTTTCAGTACGAAACCTTATTATACTGTTTGGATGGATACATCCGAAAGCCAAAAGCTGCTTAACTACCAGAGACATTCCTTCGAAGAATTCGCTGGCGAGATGCGATCTCTAGTGGGTTATCGGAGGTATCAGGTAATGCTACTTCGCCCTTTATATCGCCGGCGGCTGCTTAAGAAATCACCCTATCTTATAGGCTAAGAATAGATGACCTGCTCCCCTCCCGTAAACGGTCCGGGTAGAATATTTGACACAGTTCCTAACCTCTCCCTGATGTGCGCGATTGCTGCATTTATGCAAGATTCGGGAGTGGTTATGAATGGTGCAGTATCAGATATAAACGCCTTAGTGCCAGAATCAAACTTCCCACGCGTTACCGCACTTTCAAGCCAGAAGTCAGATTCGATCCCGGTCTGAGATAAGATCCGTTTCATAGTCTCTTTAGAGAAATCGCCTGATTTCCGGCACAGTTGAATCACATCGGGGAACACCTTGTTTAGGATAGAGAAGCCAAGCATATCCCTTATATAGTATCCATTAGTGTCATAGAAGGCTTCAGGCCATAGTTCTTTCACTGCTTGCCAGTAGTCCTGCAAAAAACCGCTCACGTCACTATCATCATGTAATGATAGCCATGGATCTTCAAACACGTAAGAGAGCGAATGCTCAAGATGATCCCGACGCATATCCGATATATTATTATCCTCAGTAACTCCGAGTAATACATGCAATGAAGACGCTATTCTGGCTGACCTGACCCTTGGCATGTAGTACTCTCTATGCCGTTCCTCTTTCTCCGGTTCATAGTGTTGTTCCTCTTTAACCTGTTCAGTCCTAAGCAGCATACTTGGGGGATAGATATGAAAGCTATGGCCACACTTGATACAATAACTTATTTCCTCTGCTATTCTTTCCCCGCAGGCTGGGCAGAAAAAGTGCAATCTTTGACCACATCCAGCACAGAATATCGAGCCTTGATGATTTTGAAACTGGCATATTGGACAGATCATGCGAATAACTCCCTTCCATGACTTATACTTCGCGTTGACTTATTTTCCGCGTAGTTAGCTATTTTAACCAGGGTGTATATTATAAGAGAGTGCTGAAATACTCTCAATCAACCCCCTATGTCCCCCAATCTTGGGGGACTCCTAAAGCTGGGCGACACCCCAGACTCCCGGCAGTAAGTATCCTGCACCTCTTTTTCAGCGGTCTCCCTCTATACAATTCCCCAGTCTCTGTACCCCTGCTTAATAACCGCCAAATATTCCAATGTAGGTTTCGTTTCTTCCGATTGTTCAAGCATGATGTAGGTTACAGCTTCCACAGATCCATTATCCTCAGTAAATACTATTACAGGTTTCCGTCTATATTTTAGTCCCTCATGCATATCCAAATTAGCCAAACAACCCTCTGTGACCTCGTAAACCGCACCAATAACTTTTTCTCCCGTGGTCGGCTTAATGCTAGCTATTCCACCATGCCATTTCCTCGACCATCCAGCAAAAATCAGCTTGTGATTGGGCAGGGTAGCGATAAACTTCGGCTTGTTATTTGGGCATCGTTCCGACATCTGTTTGCGACTCAGATTAGATGCATAGGCAAAATAATACATCTTGTTCCCTCCCAATATGCTGCCTGGATTTCCTCCAATTTAGGGAAGGATGAAACTTGATACCACCTGGGAGAGCTCTAATTTGCCTCTGCACGCACTTCTCCAGCCTCCCTCGCAGCTTTTAGCATTCCTCTTGTAGACTATCAATGTATCCCTGAATATAACCCTCTACCTCTGCTGCTGGTTGGTAAAATGCAAGGGGCCCTCACAAATTATATCATCCGGTTGCCGGATTGCAAATTATTGGATAACGGAGCAGGATTTGAGTAACGGAGCGCGTATTACCTGATTGAGCTACATATTCTATCATTTTATTGGGTTCGTTTGTCGATACAGCGTTACGATTCACTTGAAGCTGAATTGCATTCAGAGTAGAATGGTTAATGTGAGGGATTCCAAATCGAGTCCAGTACCGTTGGCGATGTGTTGAGATCATGCGCTTCGATATACCT
>JAIWEW010000006.1:0-17084 GCA_048632005.1 bacterium | reverse complement strand
GGACACCCCCAGACCCCCGGCAGGAAGTATCCCGCACCTCTTTTTCAGTGGTCTCCATACTATGAAGCCGTAGTTAATTGTAGCGGTTCATCGCCGCCTCGAGCCCCTCAGTCAGTATGCAAAGCATAGCATCAGAGACCCGTACAACGGTTTCCGTGGCGATATTCTTTTCCTCGGTGGTGAAATCACCTAATACGTAGGAGACCTCATCGACATCGGGCCGGCCAATACCGACGCGGATGCGGGGGAACTCCTCGCTTCCCAGTGACCTGATGATGGAGGCGATGCCATTATGCCCGGCCGCGCCACCACGCTGGCGTATGCGCAGTTTGCCCAGGGGCAAGTCCATGTCATCGTAGATCACGATCAGGTTTTCCAGCTGTACATCCAAACGGCGTAACAGCTGCCCCACTGCCTCCCCGCTGTTGTTCATATAAGTCCGGGGTTTGGCAAGCACCACCTGCATGCCAGCAACCTCGCCCATGCCATATTTGGCCTTCAGCGATTTGAGCCTTAACCGTCGCTTATTTATGGGTATGCGGTGCCGACTCGCGAAGTAGTCCAGACACTGAAATCCCACGTTATGGCGGTTGCCGGCATAGCTCTTGCCCGGATTTCCCAACCCGACAATAAGTTTCATCGCTTAACTAGCACCATACTTCTTAAAGCTGAGCTGCACCTTTTACCTGGATACTGGATTTCCAGGAGGGCCGTTTTTATTTGGGCTCACCTGGTTTAGATTAAGCAGGAGAGGTTATCAGTTATAGGTTAAGCGGTGGCTAGCTTTTTACCCATCTCCCGTAGCTCTTCCAGGATCTCGGGGGTGGCTTTACCGGGAGCCATGACACCTTCGCAAACCTTCCTCAATTTAAAGGCGGAACATATACCGTCCAGTATATCTAGGGCTTTCCTCTTACCCATACCGCTGCTGGTAAAGGTACAGTATGGCTTGTCCATAGCCTTATCTTGACACTGGACGAGACTCCGGTCGAAGAAGTCCTTTAAACCACCTGATATGTAGGCGAAGTTTGTTGACGTGCCAAACGCTACCGCATCGCAGCCTATGAGGTCGTCAACGGTGGCATCAAAGGCACGCTTGAGAATGACCTCCGTCCCCGGCACCGACCGTGCCCCTTCCGCTACGGCCTGGGCCATCTCCTCGGTATTCCCCGTCTGGGAATGGTAAACAATCAATACCTTAGCCATTTTCTACTCCTTTATTTGCTCGCCTCTTCAAGGAGGCGGCGAAATTCTTCCTCGTTAAGTATCCTTGTGCCCAGGGCACGAGCCTTTTCCAGCTTGGATCCGGGATCAATCCCCACCACAAGATACGTGGTCTTTCCGGTGATACTCGAGCCAACACTGCCGCCCAGCTCTTTGATACGCGTCTCAGCTTCGATCCGAGGAAACGCTTCCAGCCTGCCGGTGAGCACAAACTCCTGACCTAAAAGGGGCCTCTCCTTTTGCCCTTTAGCCTCTTCATCAAGCCTGACCCCTGCCCTTCTTAGCTTATCAATGATATCACGATTTTCCTTCTTATGGAAAAAGTCTGCGATGCTCTCGGCAATCTTGGGTCCTATGGTAGGCACTTCAAGAAGATCCTCTTCAGAGGCACTGGCTAGCCTATCCATGCTGCCGTAGTGGCTCGCCAGGAGTTCCGCGGTTTCTGCACCGACATGCCTGATGCCTAAGGCAAAAATAACTCTTGCTAAGGGGCGTTCCTTGCTCTTCTCGATAGCATCGAGCACATTATGGACACTCTTCTCCCCCATCCTCTCTAGATTTATCAGGTCTTGCTCACGGAGGGAGTAGAGATCGGCGACATCTTTTACTAGTTCTTCGTTGCGCAGGGCGGCTACCAGTTTCCCACCGACACCGTCTATATCCATGGCACCGCGAGAGACGAAGTGGGCGAGGAGCCTATATATCTGGGCGGGGCAGGAGGCGTTAGTACAATACGTCATCACCTCACCCTCCGGTTTGACTACCTCGCTTTTACAGGAGGGACAGAGTGCGGGCATCTCGAAAAGCCTTTCCTCTCCGTTGCGCTTGGACACAACGGGAGCAACTACCTCAGGAATAACATCCCCGGCGCGCTGCACTACCACCGTATCGCCAATGCGAATGTCTTTCCTCCTGATATCCTCCTCATTGTGAAGTGCTGCCCGCTTGATGGTGACCCCACCAACGTATACCGGTTCCAGGATGGCGTAGGGGTTGAGGCTCCCGGTTCGACCCACATTGATGCCTATATCTAGAAGCCGGGTGGTTGCCTGAATTGCCGGGAATTTATAGGCTACTGCCCAGCGTGGGTCGTGACCCACTGTGCCCAGCACTCGCTGAAGCTCAAGTGAATTGACCTTAATTACAATACCGTCGGCCTCAAATTCCAGGTTTTCTCTTTCCTCCACCCAGCGCCGGCAGTATTTTTCAGCATGGTTAATATCGGGGACATAAGCATTATGAGGGCTTATCTTAAATCCGAGGGACTTGAGATACTCCATAGTATCCCAGTGGGTTGGGGGCATTGCTCGATTGGCTGCTACACCTCCCCCTTCTTCCTCAGCATATCCCAGGCCATAGATACAGATGTCCAGGGGGCGCTTTGCTGTGACCCGGGAGTCCAACTGGCGCAACGAGCCGGCGGCGGCGTTTCTGGGGTTGGCGAAGAGGGGCTGCCCCTCCTCAGCCCGTTCTTTATTCAGCTTTTCGAACCCAGACCTGGAGAGATAGACCTCACCCCTAACCTCGAATTTGCGCGGGGCGTCTTTAGGGACGGTGAGGGGGATGCTCTTAATGGTCCTCAGGTTCTGGGTGATATCCTCGCCGCGATAACCATCACCCCGCGTGGCGGCAGTAGTAAGGTGGCCATCGGTATAGGTGAGGGCGACGGCAAGGCCGTCCATCTTGAGCTCGCAGACGAAGTCCATCTCGCGCCCCGGCACCAGGTTCGAGATTCTCCTGTGCCAGGCAAGCAGTTCCTCCGAGGAGAATACATTGGCCAGGCTTAACAGCGGTACGGGGTGTTCCACCGCCCCGAAGGCCTCAAGAGGGGCGGCGCCTACGCGCTGAGTCGGCGAATCGGGGGTAATAAGCTCCGGGTGCTCCTCCTCGAGCCCCCTGAGATCTGCCATCAGGGCGTCGTACTCGGCGTCTGAGACCTCAGGGCTATCGAGTACGTGGTAGCGGTGGTTATGGTAGTTTATCTGCTCCCGAAGCTCCGCGATCCTTTTCCCCGCCCGTTCGATATCAGCCACGCTGGCTATCCCCCGGTTACAGCTTTACCAGCTTCATTGTATAAATTTCGGGGAGCGCTTGAAGCTTGAGTAGTATCTCTTCGTCAACAGGTTGATCCAACTCGAGTACAAGGAGCGCCCGACCTCGAGGCTCAAGCCTTCCGAGCTGCATCGAACTGATATTGATGTCAGCGTTACCCAATATCGTGCCTACCGCTCCGATAAGCCCGGGTAGGTCGCGATGATCGCTAAACAGAAAATACCCCCCCCTCGGTACGACGTCAATCCAGTAGCTATTAACCCTTACGATATGAGGTTCGCCTCTCATTACCGTGCCCGCTACCATGATTGTACCGGTGCTGGTAGTCACTTCGAGGGTTATCAGGTTTCCATAGTTTTCACAGTTGGGATCTTTGTGCTCGGTGACCTTCAGCCCGCGGTGTTGCGCTATGATATGGGCATTTACTATATTAATTCGCTCGTCGCTGATATTCTCCAGCAGACCACCGAGGAGCGCTGCTTTTAGCGCCGCGGTGTCGTGGTTGGCGATCTCTCCCTCGTACTTAATGTTGATTGTGCTCATCTGGCCCTCGCCCAGTTGGTATAACAGACGGCCTATTTGCTGGGCGACAGCTAGAAAAGGTCCTACAACAGCGAGGGTCTCCGGTGAAATTAGTGGGGTGTTCACTGCATACCTGGCGGGCTCTCCATGGAGCACCGCAATGACCTGTTCAGCCACGTCTATGGCTGCGCCTGCCTGGGCTTCGGCAGTGGATGCTGCCAGGTGTGGGGTAACTATAATCTTATTGCTCTTAAAGAGGATGCTATCCTTTGCGGGCTCCTCTGTAAAGACATCGACAGCTGCACCTGCTGCTGTCCCTCCCTCGACAGCATCATAAAGCGCCTTCTCATCGACAATGCCTCCTCGGGCACAATTAATAATACGTACAGTTGGCTTTACCATCTTCAGTTCCTTGGCGCCAATCAGCCCCTTGGTTTTCCCGGTTAACGGGGTGTGCATGCTAATAAAGTCAGATTCTTTAAGGAGATCCTCAAAGGAGACCAGATCCACCCCCAGATTGCGGGCGTATTCGATAGATACAAAGGGGTCGTAGCCAAGAAGGCGCATCTGTAGACCAGCGGCGCGCCGGGCGACCTCGGAGCCCACGTTGCCCAATCCAACGATGCCCAGCGTCTTGTTCCGTAGCTCACAGCCGAGGAAATCTTGACGGCGCCACTCCCCTGTCTTGAGTAGTGAGTGTGCTTGGGGGATGTGGCGGGCAAGGGCGAGCATCATGGCGATGGTATGCTCCGCAGCCGAGATGGTATTGCCCGTGGGGGCATTAACCACCATGATTCCCTTACTCGTTGCGGCCTTCACATCGATATTGTCCACGCCCACACCGGCACGCCCGATAACCTGAAGCTTTCGTCCTGCCTCGATTGCCTCTGCCGGGACCTTGGTCTCGCTCCTCACCACGATGGCATCGTAGTCACCAATAGCGGCAATAAGTTCATCGGGACTCATCTTGAGCCTGACATCCACCTCAGCATGGGCGCGGAGCGCTTCTATGCCCTCTTCAGCGATGGGGTCTGCAATCAATACCTTCATATCCGCCTCTTCCTTCCGTTTTATCCCTTAACCTGCATCAAATCGAGTACTCGACTCTATGTTAAAATGTCTTCAGAGAGGAATTTATTCACTGCCTCAGGGATCTCCTCCTTTGAACACTTCACCCGCCACATACGCTGAGGGAGGTTTATCTTGAGCCACCTCCGGTACCATTTATCACGGATGCCTTTGCTGATAACGAGGACGAAATCCCCACTCTTGGTGTCTTCTGATATTTCAATCAGGCCCCTATTTCTTAGCCCACGCATTCCCAACCGGGATCCGACACCGATCTCCTCGGTCTTCATTTTAAATCACCCCATCGAAAGCTTACCCGGAAAAGCCAGCTTTGGGCAGGGCTGCCTTTAGCGCTGTGACTACGGCATCGATATCCTGTTCGCTTACGTAGCCGATGTGGCCGATACGAAAGATCTGGCCATCCAGCCGCTGCTGCCCTCCGGCGAGGACAGTATCGTATTCCTCCCGCAGGATCTTGAGAAGCTTCTTTGAGTCGAGACCTTTCGTCGCCTTAATTGCTGTAATCGCGTTTGAAGCATATCTTTCATCAGCAAAAAGGGAGAGCCCCAGTGATTTCACTTCGTCCCTTGTTTTGGCGGCAATACGGGCATGGCGTGCAAAGATGTTTTGCAGCCCCTCTCGTTGAAACAGCTCCAGGGCAGCATCGAGGGCATAGAACATGGATACGGCAGGGGTAAAGGGGGTCTGCAATTTATCAAGAGATTTCTTGGCCTTGGCGAAGTCCCAGTAGAACCTGGGCATCTTGGCCTTGGCATGTGCTTTCCACGCCCGCTCGCTGACGCTGACCATTGCCAGACCGGGAGGCGACATCCATGCCTTCTGCGAGCCTGTAACCACCACGTCGCATCCCCACCTGTCGACAGGTAGGTTGATAGCCCCCAGGCTGCTGATGGCGTCTACTATGAGGAGCTTATCGTATTCTCGAACCACAGCGCTTATAGCCTCTAAATCGTTGGTTAATCCCGTGGAGGTTTCATTATGGGTTACCAGTACTGCCTTAATCCCGGCATCCTTGGATAGCGCCTTTCGCACCTCCTGGGGGTCAGCGGCGGTGCCCCATTCAAAACTGAGCCGCTCGACCTGAGCGCCGAATGTCTCGGCAATATCGGCAAAGCGGTCGCCAAAAGCCCCGTTTGCTACTGAGAGCACCTTGTCCCCCGGCGAAAGGGTATTAACGATGGCTGCCTCCATGCCGCCGGTGCCGGAGCAGGTGAGGATAAAGATATCCCCCTTGGTTTGAAATATATCCCTTAGGTTCTCGGTGACTCTTCGTACAATCTCGGTGAACTGTGGCCCACGATGACTGATCATCTGATTCGATAGTGTTTTCAGTATTTCATCGGGGAGCGGGGTTGGCCCGGGAATACGTAACTGCATGCTACACCTCTAAGATTAGCGATTTAAGACATTATACCGCTAATCGTTATTAATAGGAAGTAGGAAACCCGTTTGCCTACTCTAGCATGGAAGAGGGTGAGGGCACGTGGGGAACTTATGATCGCTTATCGGCATCGACTATTTTTACGAAGCGTCGTTTGCCTACCTTGATAACGCTGCCATCTTTAATGCACACTGTATCAGTGTTAACCCGCTCGCCATCTATCTGAATGGCTCCTTGTGATAGAAGACGCTTTGCTTCACTGTTGCTCTTAGCAAGGCCTGTCTCGACACATAGGCCACAGATTGGAATGATTCCAGATCCGATTTCGATACAAACTTCAGGTATCTCTTCTGGCATCTCTTTCCTCTGAACCACCCTCTCGAAATGGGCCTGTGCCTCATTTGCAGCCTTCTTTTCATGAAACTGTTCCACAAGCTCGTGAGCCAATCGCTTCTTCAAGACTATAGGGTTCACCGAATTGTTATCAATATCCTTGCGGAACCCGGCAAGCTCTTCATCGGGGATGTCGGTAAGGAGCTCGAAATAATCCATCATGAGGTTGTCGGGGATGCTCATCACCTTTCCGTATATCTCATCAGGTAGTTCGTCGATGGCAATGTAATTCCCCAGGCTTTTCGACATCTTCATGCTGCCATCGGTGCCCACCAGCAGGGGAACGAGGAAGACCTGCTGTGGGGGCTGCCCTATCATCTGCTGAAGCTCCCGCCCTACCAGGCAATTGAATGTTTGATCAGTACCCCCGAACTCCACATCAGCCTCGATGACCGTGGAGTCATAGGCTTGAAGCAGAGGGTAGAGAAACTCGGTGACAGCGATGGGACGGCCTGATGCATACCTTTTAGAAAAGTCGTCCCGCTGCAGCATCTGGGCCACGGTGAATTTACTGGCAAGCCCAATGACATCCGCAAGGGTGAACTTCCCAAACCATTCGCTCTGCCAGACGACCTGGGTCTTTTCCCGATCCACTACCTTGAAGAACTGCTTCATGTAGGTCTCGGCATTGGAGCGTACCTCTTCCGGGGATAGCATGGGACGGGTCTGCGATACACCGCTGGGGTCACCGATCTGAGCGGTCCAGTCGCCGACTATGAGGATGACCTGGTGCCCTAGTTCCTGAAACTGATGCAGCTTCCTCAATCCGACCACATGTCCCAGGTGGATGTCGGGGCAGCTGGGGTCAAAGCCCTGCTTGAGACGAAGCTTTCGGCCTGACTCCAGGAGCTTTACCAGCTCCTCCTCAATGATAATATCGGCGACCCCTCTTTTCAGAAGGCGCCTGTAGGGCTCACTGGTAGTTATTTTCTCCATTGCTCCGTTCTCTAAATCTCTCCTCTATATTCAGGAGCGCTCAAGCAATGACTTCGCTTGTGCCACATCTCTTATTATCTGAGCCTTCAGCTCCTCGGCGCTTGGGAACTTCTCCTCCCCACGCAGCTGCTCTACTAATTCGATGGTAATATCCCGTCCGTAGAGATCCCCGGTGAAATCGAGGATGTGAGCCTCGACAAGGCGACGATGACCATCGAAGGTGGGACGAAGGCCGATGTTTATGACTGCCTGATAAATCATTTCACTATAGAAGACACGAGCGGCATAGACTCCGTCAGCCGGCAGGGCCTGGTTTCGGTCCGCGATGAGGTTTGCTGTCGGAAAGCCCAGGCTCTTGCCTCGCCCATCGCCCTTTGATACCTGTCCTGTCAGAGAGAAGCGCCGCCCTAAGAGTTCATTTGCATTGGTCACATCGCCTCGGGATAGCGCCCCACGGATCGCTGTGCTGCTCACCACCTTCCCATGCCATACCAGAGGAGGCACCACCTCAACAGTGAAGTCGAGCTCCTCCCCCAGCGCCGTAAGGGCTTGGGCATCTCCCTCTCTCCCCTTGCCCAGGGCAAAGTCAGGCCCGATAACCAGTGCCCGCATCTTGAGGTAGCGCTTAATCAGCACGATGAATTCTCGGGCACTAAGCTGGGAAAGCTCGGGGGTAAAGGAGAGGGTAACGACATGTGCCACACCAAGATTTTTTAAGAGCCTAATTCGCTCTTGAAGGCTGGTTAACGAGGTAATCTTGGACTGTGGCGAGAAAACCAGCCGGGGATGGTGCTGAAAGGTTACCACCCCGCTCATTAGCTCCTTCGCAGCAGCCTTCTCCTTAAGCTTAGTAATAAGAGCCTGGTGACCTAAATGAACCCCATCGAGAACCCCGATAGTAAGTGCCGTATCCCCTTCTGGTACCGACCTGGATAGCTCTTCTTCAACGAGCATATTCCCCCTCAGATTTTGTAACCATCGATATGCGGAAATGCCTCTATCGCTCAGGATCCCATCATCATCAGGCCATTTTGCGTCCCACCGACGCTGCTACGGGAATAACACGCGACATGAGTTGTTGGAAGTTATCGAAGGTGAGCGATTGAGCACCATCTTTGAGGGCGTGCTCTGGCCTGGGGTGAACCTCGATCATCAACCCATCAGCACCGGCAGCCACTGCGGCCATGGACATGGGGGTAACCAGATGCCATTTGCCGGTACCATGGCTGGGGTCGGCAATAATGGGCAGGTGGCTCAGCTTCTTGATAATGGGGATAGCACTTATATCCATGGTATTTCTGGTGTATGTTTCGAATGTCCTGATACCTCGCTCGCAGAGCATCACCTGGCGATTGCCTTGGGCAAGGATGTATTCCGCTGAGAGCAGCCATTCCTGAATGGTGGCTGATAGGCCCCTTTTGAGCATAACTGGCTTTTTGGTCTTACCCACCTCATCAAGGAGGGCGAAGTTCTGCATGTTGCGCGTCCCCACCTGCAGGATGTCAGTGTAGCGTGATACTAGCTCTACATCCTGTGGGCTCATTACCTCGGTGATAATGGGCATACCGGTCTCTCTGCTGGCCTGCGCCAGAAACTTTAGCCCATCCATACCAAGACCGCGAAAGCTATAAGGGGAGGTTGATGGTTTGAAGGCGCCACCGCGTAGGATGGTAGCTCCTGCCGCTTTCACTGCACGTGCAGCCTCCAGAAGCATCTCCTCTGTCTCAACTGCGCACGGGCCGGCTATCACAACTACAGATTCACCGCCTATGGTCACATCACCCACCTTAATGACTGTGTCCTTGGGCTGAAATTCTCGACCGGACAGTTTATGTGGCTTACTGATGGGCACAACCTCGTCCACCCCGGGCCACATCTCCAGCGTCTCCTTTAGCTCCGGATAGGTTTGCCCAACTACTCCGACCACCGTGCGCTCCACACCCTGGGATACATGACCGGCAAATCCCATCTGGGCAAGCTGCTCTAGAATATCTGCCAGCTCCCTTTCAGTATGACCATGGTGCATAACGATAAACATCTATTTTACCTCTGGGCTCCCTACTTTGTAACCGCTCCCGGATCTCAATTCTCTAGCCCCTTTGATATATGTATGGACGATCTTTTCCGCACTCTTTTCCGTGTTAATGAGAACGAGGATACGCAGGCACATGGGCAGGCTGCCGGGGACGTTCATCTCATGCCCACATAGCATAGGTACCTGCGTTAGTCCTAGCTCCCGGGCTGCCGCTGCGGGGAACGTGGCGTTTAGGTCCGGGGTAGTGGTGAAATGGATGGAGGCTATATCCTCTTCCTCAAACCCATTAGCCTGGATCATCTCCTGGAGCAACTCCTTTGCTGCTGCCAGGATGTCTTCCCCGGTATTGGTATCGACCGTAGTTGCCCCACGAATGCCGCGACACTTCATTTCCTCAAGCCTCCATTATATTAGCATAAATACGAGTGCAAGGGAATTATAGACGGAATGTGTGATGATACAGGCCCATATCGAGCCAGTTTTCATATACAGCCAGGCCAGGAGCAAGCCGAGAAGGAAAATGGGCAGGAAAGCTCCCGGCTGCATTAGATGCGCCATGGCAAAGATCAGGGCGCTAAAAACAGCGCCCCAGCCATATCCATAGCGGTTGCCGATACCGGCAAAGAGAAAGCCGCGGAAGAAGATCTCCTCAGCAAATGGGGCGAGCACGACGGCGAGTATAGTAATAGTTGCGAGGCCTAGAGCTGTGTCGGTGAAATCCAGGATAATAGAGGAAGATTCCTCCCCGAATTGGCTCATAAGCAAATCAAAGAGGACGCTGATCAACAAGCCGGCAAGCACTACCCCCGCACCTAGTAATAGGCCTTTCCTCATATTGAAGGAGCGAAAACCCAGAGCACTCCAGCCGATTTTGTATTTGGAAACGCTGAACCGCCACGCTCCGAGGACGAAAGCTCCTTCACCCAATAGCATGCCTACGAACACCATTATCAGCCACGGTGTAAGCAGGCCCTCGGAGGCAAGGAGGTCCCAGAATTCTGAAAGGAATTCCGGAATGCTGAGTCCCCGGGAGGCAAGCTCAGTAAGGGCATCCGAGCCAACAAGCAGAGTAGTACCAATCCCCAGGCCAATAGAAACGAGAATTGTACAAACAATTACCAGGGCGATTCCCTTGGCCAAATCCCCCACCGTCCAGGGAATCGACTCTGTTTGCTCCTCCATCAATATCTTCTCTTCCATGATTTTATGCCTCCAAATATGGCAGAGGCTCGCTGGCGCTCACCCCCTCATCCGCAAGTCGTGATATCTCATCATCAGACATTCCTAAGAGCTCGCTGAAAACATAGCGATTGTGTTCACCGAAGCAGGGGGCAGGCAGACGAAGCCTCCCCGGAGTCCGGCTCATCTGCCATGATACCCCTGGGTAACGATGGGTCCCCGCCTCGGGGTGGGAAAGCTCCTGAAAAAACCCTCGTTCATTGAGATTCGGGTCGTGAGCCAGCTCCGCCATGTTCAATACTGCCCCCGCCTTAACACCGGATGTCTGGAGTATATTCATCAGCTCAATATGGTCATACCCGGCTGTCCACTCACCAATTAGCTGATCAAGCTCGTCTCGGTTTAACATTCTGTCGGAGAGGCTGGCGAATTTATCTTCCCTTGTCCAGGGCGGATCGCCCATAGCATGGCAAAGGGCCCTCCACTCCTCATCGGAGGAGATGGCAATCGCAATCCATGCATCCTCCTCTTCGTTCTTTTTACCTGTTCCACCACCCCGAGCTCGGTAGCAACCGTGAGGCGCCATCGTGGAGTGGCGGTTTCCCGTGGGCGTGGCCACCCTTTGATTAATAGTATAATCCATAATCGCCTCCCCGAGAATCGGGGTGACTGCCTCCCGCATGGCGAGATCGATATACTGCCCCTTACCGGTAAGGCGGCGACAGTGAAGTGCTGCCAGAATTGCAAAGGCAGCGTGAAGCCCGCTCGTGGCATCGGCATAAGCCACACCTGGTTTAAGCGGCTCCCCATAGGCATAGGCGGTGAGCATAGAGAGGCCGGCCATAGCTTCGATGCCCTCGCCGTAGGTGACATAGTTTCTATAAGGACCATCCTGGCCATACCCGGAGAGGGAGATCATAATAAGCTGGGGGTTCGCTTCCCGAAGCACGGGGTAGTCCAGACCAAAGTTCTTCATTACCCTGGGGGTGAAGTTCTCTATCACCACATCGCTGATCCTCACCAGCTTTCTGAAAACATCGGCGCCGAGGGGCTTTGCCAGGTCCAGGGCGATGGCATACTTATTCCTGTTGACCTCGTTATAATAGGCGAAACGGTTGTACGACCTCTCCCCGGTATCGCCTTCGGGAAAGGAAGCGCCGAAGGCGCCGCCAGGCTTCATCCTTGGAAGCGCTCCTCCTCTCCCCGAGCGGGCGGCGCACTCTACCCGGATAATCTCCGCGCCCATATCCGCCAGAAGCTTCGTAGCGTAGGGGCCGGCGAGAATCTGGGAGAGATCGATCACACGTAAACCAGATAAGGCCTGCTTGCCCTTAGGTAACACCGCGCTTCTTGAGTCCTGCTTTTCCATCATTGTTTAAACCAATAACTGGATAAACGCTAGTCTATTCAAGTGATACCGTGCTCTTTGAGGTCTATCATGTTCTCCTTGCTCAAGCCCAGTGTGCCTGTGTAAACCTCCTCGTTTTGCTCCCCGAGGAGCGGTGCCCGCCGTATCTCAGGGGGAGTCTCGCTCATCTTAAAGGGGGCTCCGGGATATGTAAGGCGGCCCGCCATGGGATGGTCTATCTGCTGAAAGAAACCCCGTGCCTCATGTTGCGGGTCCCCCATCAGCTCATCGATCTGGAGTACCAGGGCGAAGGGGATCCGCCATTCCTGTCCGGAGTTGAAAACCTCCACACTATCACGTTTTTCCAGTCTGGGCTGGATTAATCCCTCCACCTCATCGGCATAATTATAGCGTAGAATAGATGCAAAACGGGGCTCCATCAGCCGGGGTTCCTCCAAAAAGGCCGAGAAATGGTCCCAGTTTGCCCCCGCCTGGACATGGATAAAGCGGTCTTTTGCAGGCATCACCCTTGATGGGCACTGAAGGTGATGGCGGGAGCCTGTTCGTTCTCTGACAAAACCGCTGTAATGATACATAGTCAGCGAGGCCTCCAGTATGGAGGCCACCGCCTCCTGAAGGGATACATCGATGTGCTGCCCGTCGCCGGTCTCATCCCGAAGGTAAAGGGCGGAGAGGGTAGCTACAGCGGCATTGAGCCCGGCCTGAAATTCCGCCTGGGAGAGGGGGAGCATAAGCGGCTCGCGGTCAGCCTCCCCGGTCAACCCCATTAAGCCACCCATTGCCTGAGCGATAATATCCGAGCCGTCCCAGTCCCTATATGGTCCCCACTGCCCAAAATAGGAGATGGAGGTCATTATCAAGGCGGGGTTGATCTCAGCCAATACCTCATAGTCGAGTCCCAGGCTGGACATCACCCCGGGGCGAAAATTCTCTACCAGGATATCGGTCCTCTTCACCAGCCTCTTGAATATCTGGGAGCCGTCCTCACTCTCCAGGTTTAATGTGATACTTTTCTTGCCGGTATTGAGAAAGAGAAAAAGCCCGCTTTTCTCGATGTCAGGCTGGTCATTGGGGAAGGGCCCGGCGCAGCGGCTTGGATCACCCAGTGGAGGCTTTTCTACCTTGATCACCTCCGCCCCATAGTCGGCGAATAATTTTGTACAGTATGGTCCGGAGATATTCTCGGAGAGGTCTAGAACTACCAAGCTTGATAGCGCTTGATCGGGCAAATTGCCCCTTTCTTTTGCTCTTCGGGAGGGTTACATTAAAGCCCGTACAGCATAATGGTCTGCGTTTCTCTATGCTAGCCTCTCAGGCTATCCAGCGCTACTTTCTGAGCCTCAAAGAGTCTCAGAATACCCCCTTGAGCCAGGGCGAGCAAAGAGTCTATATTCTCTTTCGAAAAGGGGCTTACTTCTGCTGTCCCTTGAACCTCTACAAACATGCCTTCACTGGTCATTACCACGTTGAAGTCAACTTCAGCCCAGGAGTCCTCGTCATAACAGAGGTCGAGGAGTTGCTCTCCCGCGACAATGCCGACGCTGGTCGCCGCCACGGCGCTTTTTATGGGAAGGGAGGGGATGAGACCCATTGCCACCAGGTTGTCCAGGGCATTGGCCAGGGCCACATAGGAGCCGGTAATAGCCGCAGTCCTCGTACCGCCATCGGCGTTAAGTACATCGCAGTCAACGACGAACGTTCGCTCCCCTATAGCATTAAGATCGATAACCGCCCGCAGAGAGCGCCCGATGAGGCGCTGAATTTCATGAGATCTACCCCCGGCCCGGCCCACCTCCCGCGGCGTCCTGGTATTGGTGGAACGAGGGAGCATGGCGTATTCAGCCGTGATCCAGCCTCTTCCCTCACCCCTGAGGAATGCGGGAACACGATCCTCCACAGTTACGGCGCAGATCACCCTGGTCTGTCCCAGCTCAATGAGTGTCGAGCCCTCGGCATGGGGTTGAAAGCCGGGGCTGATCCTAACCGGGCGAAGCTCATCGTTGGCTCGATTATCTTTTCTAAGCAAATTACGTTACCTCACAATTTTGGCAGTGCCTCATAACGGTCGGAGAAGCGAAGAATACTTTGTCAATTTTCAGGATGTAAATTGGAGACGCTTCACTTGGTAATAGTTAGACCCCATTCCCGAATAGCATTCAGTATAACATCAGGTAGAGTTGCTGGCAATAAAACCTTCACTGCTGCTATAATTACATATAGGAGAAGGGGCAATTTGAGTAGTAAAAACCGCACATCGGAGGAATTTTTTCACGTGATAGCAGCGGAGATTCACCTTCGCCGCCTCACTGTCGATGAAGCGCTGTTAAGGCTTGACCGCTTTCTAAATGAGGTCTTTATGGCCGGTCTGCCCTGGGTAAGAGTGATTCACGGTAAGGGAACGGGGACGCTTCGTTATGTAGTGCGTGAGGAGCTGGAGAATAGCCCCCTTGTCAAATCTTTCAGGCCCGGGAGGATTGAAGAGGGGGGCAGTGGCGCTACTATAGTGGAGATGGCAAACCAATGACCAGGATCGTGGTGATATCCGATACGCACGCTCGAAGCCTTGATGTTCTACCCCCAGAACTGCTAGCGGAACTGGCCGGAACCGATCTTGTGGTTCACTGCGGAGACTATACCAGCATCCACCTGCTTGCGGAGCTGCATCAACGGGCAAAGCGCTTCATTGGCGTATACGGTAATATGGATCCGAAGGAGATTCGTGACGAGCTGCCCGATAAAACGGTTGTGGAAGTCGAAGGGAGACGAATTGGAGTCATTCACCCTTCCTGGGGTGGCCCGTCATGGGGGATCGAGGAGGTTATAGCCAAGGAGTTTGATCAAGTAGATCTTATTATATTTGGCCACACTCACGATGTCTGCAACAGGAATATCGGCGGCGTAGTTTTCTTGAACCCCGGCCAGGCTTCCCCGTCCTTCAGAAGCCCGGCCTCGGCGGGAGTTATAACTATTGGGCAGGGGGGGATGGAGGTGGAGGTAAAAACCTTCGGATAGCAATCACGATAAGAACGATAGAACATAATGTTGCAGCCAGCTATGATTTGACAGCCATCTAAAAATATGATATGCTACCCCATCTGGTTCAAAGTAGGTTGTTCCCAACCTGTGCGGTTCCTTGCGAATTCCCACGGCCATGGATGACCAAGCTGAGACCAAGTCCTAAGGAAAGGAGGTTGTCCGTGGACTACGAAGACAAAACCCTAGAGTGTACAGACTGTGGCGCAAGCTTCACTTTTAGCGCGGACGAGCAGGCACTATTCGCGAGCCGGGGCTTTACCAATGAGCCCAAGCGTTGTGCTGAATGCCGAGTGGCTAGAAGGCAACAGCGCTACAATGATGGCTACGGCAATAGGGGGCGGAGGGAAATGTATCCGGCTGTTTGTGCCAATTGTGGTATAGACACGCAGGTACCTTTCGAGCCCAGGCAGGAGCGACCCGTTTACTGTAGCGAGTGCTATACGAAAGTCAGGCTAGAGCAGCAGGGCCAATAAGGGAAATACAGTAGAAGACAGAAGAGGGTACTGGGATTGTACCCTCTTCTCTTTTTAACAGGTAACAGTGGGCAATACGAACTATTCAGAGCCTAGCTCTCAATGCAGTGGGACACCACGCTCTGCGGATTCGCCCGCCCGGAATCTGGCTTAGACGCCACCCTCGTACTTAAAGGAGACCTTTACCTTCGCGCGGTAGTTGGCGACCTTGCCGTTCTCGATCTGCATGTCAAGCTCTACGACTTCGGCGATGCGGAGGTCCCGAAGGCTCTTTGCTGCCATCGTTACCGCATTGGCGGCGGCCTTCTCCCATGAGTCGGTGCTGGTACCCACCAGCGTGATGACCTTGTAGACGCTGTCTGCCATAACTCTCCTTTCGTACCATTTCGTGGAATTACTATATACACCCAAGAAGGTCGCTCTGTCAAGCCCCCTGTCTCCTTATGTTGATGTTCTATGATTTTGTCACCCGTTAACTGTTCTGAGAAAATGTCACCCTATGAAAGAGAAGATTGCCCGACTCTTACCTTACCTGTCATTGCCCGACTTGATCGGGCAATCCAGAAACTAGCTTAGCATGTTACATGGATCATCCGGTCAATCTGGACGATGACTCCCAAAAAGTCGAACGCAAAGCTAAGTTGATTCGCTTGGATTATCACCCATCAGGCGGTCCTTTGAAGCTGAACTCACGGACTGAGGTGCCCCCCCCCAAATGGAGCCAGTTTTAATGTTGGACTGGAAATACACCCTGGCACCCAGATTATCAATTTATCGCTCTGTCTCCACCCAAAGCCTTTCCCCATCGGTAGTGAAGGTGATGGTGCCGCGTTCCGAAGTGAGGTAAATATTATTCTCACCAACCTTCTCGGTGAGCCTGGCCATGACATCATCGCTGGGGTGGCCGAAGCGGTTGTCCGCGCCCGCGGAGATCACCGCCACCTGTGGGTCTACGGCGGCGAGAAAGATTTCAGATGTCGATGTGCTTGAGCCATGATGGCTCACCTGAAGCACAGTGCTCTTCAGCTCCACCCTCTCACAGACCAGATAAAGCTCTCCATCTCCATAAAGGTCAGCGGTGAGAAGGAAGCTGATATCTCCCATCACGAGACGCAGCACAACCGCGTTGTTATCGACATCCGATTCGGTGCCCTCGAGAAACTCACCGGGCGGGTTAAGCACCTCGAGGGTTGCCCCGTTACCGAGGTCGATTTTCTGCCCAGCCTGAGCTCGGTCATGCTTAATCCTCTTTTCCTCGATTACACTGAGCCACTCGGAGTATGCATTCGACATATATTCGATACCTTCTGGATAAAGCACCTGCTCGACCCGGTAGCGATGGAGCACCTCTACCAGCCCGGCGACATGGTCATCGTGGGCATGGGTCAGCACAAC
>JAIWEW010000005.1:0-17240 GCA_048632005.1 bacterium | reverse complement strand
GGGCAGAAAGAAGCTTGCTTACCCGATAAAAAACTATACGGAAGGGAATTATGTGCTCACCCTTTTTAAGATGGACCCTAAGCTCACTGCAGAGCTTGAGTCAAGCCTAGAACTCTCGGAGGAGATCCTGCGCCACCTGTTAGTCAGGTTGAGTGACTAGGAAAGGAGTTTAGAAATGGCGAGTCTGAATAAGGTAATGGTTATTGGTAACCTGGGCACTGACCCCGAGATGCGCTTCACTCCCAACGGCAACCAGGTAACCTCATTTCGTATAGCCAGCACGCGGACATACACCACCTCCGAAGGGGAGAGACAGCAGGAGACGGAGTGGTTTACTGTGACTACCTGGGGCAAGCTGGCAGAGACATGTAACCAGTTTCTTGCCAAGGGTCGTCGGGCCTACGTTGAGGGAAGGCTGAGAACACGTAACTGGGAGGGGCAGGACGGCCAGAAGCGCTTCAATACTGAGATTGTGGCCAACACGGTAATTTTTCTCGATCGCCCGGGAGCGGCTCCGCTTCCTGAGGATGCCGAGGAGGGGGCAGAAGAGATACAGCCAGAGGAGCTCCCTTTCTAAAATAACTAGAGAGGAATAAATAATGCCTGGAAGAAAGCCTGCAAGGTCATCGAAGGCGAAAGGGAAAGGAAGGCCCGGAGGAGGCAGGAGGTTTATCCCGAAGCGCAAGGTGTGCTCCTTCTGCGTTGCTCATGTACAAACTATCGACTATAAGGATCCAGCTATGCTCCGCCGCTATATCTCGGACCGGGGCAAGATCGAGCCTCGTCGCCGCACTGGCACCTGTGCTAAGCACCAGCGTGCTTTATCGATGGCAATAAAACGGGCGCGGCATCTCGCGATGCTCCCCTTTACCCCAGAACATATTCGCCCGGTTATCAGCAGCAGGAGTTCACAGGACTAAACGCTTTTCCCACGTGAAACCTACAACCTATAACCTATAAAGCCCCCAAGAGGGCTTTATTATTAAAAATGGCGAAGAAAGATAAGACCCCGATAAAGCACGGGCCGACAAAACGTCGCCTCGCGCGATGGCAGCAGGAGAGACGAAAGCGACGGATCGTTGTCGCTATAGGTACGCTTCTTCTCGTCGTCATTGCAGCACTCATCAGCTATGGATTCTATGCAACAAGCATCGCCCCGGGAAGCGAGTGGGTCACCACGGTAGGGGACAGGGATTTTAATAGTAATGACTATGCTAGGACGCTACGCCTATATCCCCCTTCACAAGAATCTGCCAATCCCGCCCAGCTAACATTGGAGAATATGGAGAATATCGAGCTTTTATGGCAGGGATCAGCGGGTTTCAACATAAGCGTCACCGATGATGAGGTCACGCAAGAGATCAGGCTCTTGCTGGAAGAGGATGGAGAACCGCTTACCGATGAGGAGTTCGAAGAACGCTACAAAGAAATGCTTAGCGCCATAGGGCTTTCGGATGAGGAATACCGGGAGGTAGTGAAGACAGGACTAATACAAACAGAGGTGAGTGAGTATTTCATAGCTCAGGTTCCCCAATCCGCCGAGCAGGTTCATGTGGAGGCAATCTGGGTAGCCACCGAGGAGGAGGCAATGGAGGTGATGGGTAACCTGTCTGCGGGCGAAGATTTCACTTCTATCGCCGCTAAGTTAGGGGGCGGCGATATGGGCTGGCTGCCCCGGGGGATAATGAGCCAGGAATTTGACGATGTCGCCTTCAACCCTGACATTGAGCTTGGTACCATCACGCCGTTTGGCACCGATGAGGGCTGGTATATCATCAGGGTCATGGAGCGGGAAGAGGATAGGACAATCGATGAGGCGAAAAGTGATCAGCTTGCAGCCAGCGCAATTTCTAGCTGGCTTGCGGATGAGTGGGAGAGTAAGGTGGAACGCAGTCCGAAGTACGATCTGGAAAACCCAGGATATACGGTGAATTTGCAGGATCTGTATGTGTGGGCCATAGATAAAGTCAATTAGTCAGAGGAGACGACAATTGGGTAAAAAGGACAGCATCGGGGTCGGTCTTCTCGGGCTGGGTGTTGTAGGCGGAGGTGTAGCCCAGGCGTTATCAGGGCGAGCGGAGGCTCTCGATGCCCAGATTGGCTGCCCGCTACGCCTGAGGAAGATAGCGGAGAAAGACCCCGCTAAGACACGCGCTTCCCAAATAGACCCCGATCTATTTACCACCAACCCGGCAGAGGTCATCGCCGACCCGGAGATCGATATAGTAATCGAGGTTCTCGGCGGCGAGCATCCTGCCATGGAACTTATCAACGATGCTCTGGGAAGGGGTAAATATGTAGTCACTTCCAATAAGGAGGTGATGGCAAAGCACTTCCCCGAGTTCCTCTCCCTGGCGAAAGACAAGGGAGTGGATATCCTCTACGAGGCCAGTGTGGGCGGAGGCATCCCCTTGATCGCCCCATTCAAGCAAGACCTATTAGCCAATGAGATCAGAACTATTTATGCCATTATCAATGGAACAACCAACTATATCCTGACCAGGATGGCCTCAGCGGGGATCGATTTTTCATCAGCCCTGAAGCAGGCTCAGGATCTGGGCTACGCGGAAGCTGACCCGACAAACGACATCGAGGGGATAGACGCCGTCTATAAGCTCGTTATACTCACCACTTTAGCCTTTCGTGTCGAGGTGCACCCCGATGACATCTATCGGGAGGGTATTTCCCGCCTCTCATCCCGCGACTTCCGCTACGCAAAAGAGCTGGGCTATGAGATAAAGCTCCTCGCTATCGCAAAAGAACAGGATGGCGCCATTGAGGCGCGCGTCCACCCCGTTTTCCTTCCGCAAGACCTACTCCTGGCCAAGGTTGATGGCGTGAATAATGCGGTACAGGTAGAGGGCGACCTGGTAGGACGATTGCTGTTCTACGGCCAGGGGGCGGGCCCTGCCCCAACCTCGAGCGCCGTAATCGCCGATGTAATCGATGTGGCACAGCGGATCAGCCACGGGATAAGTATCACCCCCATGTTGCGTCTTGACCCTACGAAGAAGATCAAGCCCATCTCCGAGATCGAGACCCGGTATTATCTAAGGATGAGCACCGTTGATCGTCACGGCGTGCTGGCCAAGATCTCAAGGGTCATGGGCGACAACCTCATCAGCATCTCATCAGTAATCCAGAAGGAGAGCGATATCTCCGCCGATGTAGCGGAGATCGTGCTCATGACCTACCCGGCAAAAGAGCAGGCAATGCAGCAGGCGATGGAGGAGATCGAACACCTCGATGTGGTGCGGGAGATCTCGAACTTCGTCCGTGTGGAGGACTAAAGGGCCATATTTATAGCAATATAACAGGTCAGCCGATTAGGTTTTCTGTATCTCATTATGTAAACTATTTGAAAGGACGAAAAAATGGGCTATCTATCCCCCCTGCTGGCGGTACGGAATGTAGAAGAGACGATCGAATTCTATAAGAATATTCTTGGATTCGAGACGGGGATGGTTTTCCCCGACGAAAACAACCCTGAATATGCCGATCTTTCAAAGGACGGTATGGTAATGATGTTTCTACTGGCTAAAAACATGGGTATTGGCAGCGATGAGAAGCTGGGGATCGGTGTGAACCTGTATATGGAAATCGATGGCGACATTGATGAGTATTACGCTGAATTGAAGAATAAGGGTGTTAAGATCGTATACGATATAAAGGATGAGCACTTTGGCATCAGGGACTTTGCCATCGAGGATATCGATGGGTATCAACTGACATTTAATCGCCGTCTCCAGGGCTAACAAACCGGCAACTTTGAATTTAGCGAAAAGTAGAAATGAAAAAAGGTGTTCTGGAAAGATACAGGGAATTCCTCCCCACCACCACAAAGACCCCGATTATCACACTGGGAGAGGGAGATACGCCCCTGGTTCGGTCTCAGAAGCTCGAGAAGGAAATAGGGTGCGAGCTTTACTTCAAGCTTGAGGGGTGCAACCCCACCGGCTCCTTCAAGGACCGGGGGATGGTTGTAGCCGTGGCCAAGGCAGTGGAGGAAGGTAGCAAGGCAATTATTTGCGCCTCCACCGGCAATACCAGTGCTTCGGCGGCCGCCTTCGGGGCGAGATTCGGTCTGCAGACCATCGTCATCATCCCCGAGGGAAAGATCGCCCAGGGGAAGCTGTCCCAGGCCCTTATTTATGGGGCCAGGATCATAGCAATAGACGGCAACTTCGACCAGGCGCTGACTATTGTACGCACCCTTGCAGAGAGGCATCCCATCACCCTGGTCAATTCCGTTAATCCTAATCGCATCGAAGGGCAGAAGACAGGCGCCTTCGAGATCGTGGATGCGCTGGGCGATGCCCCGGACTATCACTTCATCCCGGTGGGCAACGCAGGGAATATCACCGCCTACTGGAAGGGCTATACCGAGTATCATCAGTCCGGCCACTCTATCAAGAAGCCACGAATGATGGGCTTTCAGGCTGAGGGGGCCTCCCCTATTGTCCAGGGGAGGGTCTTTGAGCACCCTGAGACGGTGGCGACAGCTATCAGGATCGGCAACCCGGCAAGCTGGCAGAGGGCGGTCGCTGCCAGGGATGAGTCAGGCGGCATCATCGACTCGGTCACCGACGAAGAGATCCTCTCCGCCTATCGCCTGCTTGCTCAGAAGGAGGGAATCTTCGGGGAGCCGGCCTCTGCAGCCTCAGTTGCCGGCCTGCTGAAGGTGACGGGACAGGGCATGAACCTGAGGGATAAAAAAGTAGTCTGCATTATCACCGGCGCCGGATTAAAGGACCCGGACACTGCGATCCAGTGTGCGCCGCCTCCTGTAGAGCTTCCTGCAGAGCTCTCAGCTATCGAGCAAGCCCTGGGCTTAGAATGATTCTAGAATCGAGGAGGTCTCAATGGCAAAAGTAAGCATGGAAGGCGCGGGAAAGTTCTCTCACCATTACCCCAAGGTGGCCACCATAGTCACTGTTCATGCCGGGGGAAAAGACAATGCCATGGCCGTAGCGTGGCACTCTTCCATCTCCGCAAATCCGCCCATCTACGGGGTCTCCATCGCTCCGAAGAGGTTCACCCTGGAGCTGATGCTGGAGTCTAAGGAGTTTGGGGTGAACTTCATGCCCATTGAGAAGGCGGAACTCGTTGCCTCTGTGGGCGGCATCTCGGGCAGGGAGGTTGACAAGTTCCAGAGGTGGGGGATCGAAAAGGATAAGCCGCTGAAGACATCGGTGCCCATCTTAAGGGATGCCTACGCCTGTTATGAGTGCAAGCTGGTAGACCATAAAACCTATGGCGACCATGTGTGGGTTGTTGGTGAAATACTGGCTACTCACTTTGAGGAGGAACTATTTACAGAGGGGCAGGCGCTCAACCTGGAGCGCGTCTCGCCCGCCCTATTCATGGGTAATGAGCTCTACACCATCCCGGCGAAAGACACTATACGACATCTCGACCGCAAGGTCTACGGGAAGCGCTGAAAGGAATGGACATTGGTCAATAAAGGCAGGATTAAGAAAGCATTTACATCCATAATCGAAGCGGTCGGGGAAAACCCGTCGCGGGAGGGCCTTGAAGGTACACCGAGGCGTATCGCCGATATGTACGCCGATATTTTCAGCGGCCTCGATATGGATCCCAGGGATGCACTCGTCGTAGGCTTTGATGAGGGTCACCACGAGATGGTGATCCTTAAGGACATCCCCTTCTACTCCATGTGCGAGCATCACTTTCTCCCATTCTTCGGGTTAGCGCATGTAGGCTACATCCCCAAGGGGCGAATCGCCGGGGCCTCCAAAGTGGCCCGCGCGGTGGACATTCTGGCAAAGCGGCCCCAGCTTCAGGAGAGGCTGACCACCCAGATCGCGGAGGCAATGGTAGAGGCTCTCAAGCCAAACGGAGTGGCGGTGGTCATTGAAGCGGAGCATATGTGCATGACCATGCGCGGAGTGAAGAAGCCGAGGTCAAAAATCGTAACATCCGCAATGAGGGGAATTTTCCGCGAGAACCCCGCCACCCGCGCTGAGTTCATGTCGCTGTTACAGGGACGCTAGCCTCGTTCCCCCTGTCGCTATTCACATCACAATCTGGAGACTATTGGATTTTCTCTATGAGAATGCTGGAATAGTCTCTATCAACTCCCTAATCCCCCAATCTTGGGGGATATATTAAGCTGGGAGGCACCCTCAGACCCCCAGCAGAAAGCATCCTGCACCTCTTTCTCAGCCGTCTCTCTATATTACGCGGTTTAATCGTTGCCTTAATCCGACCTGCTATAGATGCTTACGCAATGGGATTTCCTTAAGAAAGAGATTGATTATAAAAGCTACAGCGATAGCGCAAAAAGCAACAAAGAAAACCTCCGTGAGAGCCGAGTTAAGAGCCTCGCGCATCGTTGAAAGTAACTGCTCAAAAAGCTGAACGCCCTGGGACCCCATGCTCTCGAAAAAGCCTCTCAGTTGATCCTGTGCCTCGGGGCTGACCAGCGCCTGGGGGTTTTCGGCAAGGGAAGACAATTGCTCCGAGGGGATAACTGCGGATATTTCGGGCGGGAGGCCCCCCGTAAAATCATCTGCGAAGCGGTTGTTCATTACGGATCCTGCGATAGCTAATCCTACGGCGCCTCCGATAGAGCGGAAGAAGGTGTTCGTAGATGTGGCTACTCCCATAATGGAATAGGGCACTGCATTCTGAATCGCGATGACGTACACAGGCATTGTGATGCCCAGCCCCAAGCCCATGATTATTATGTTCATTATGGCCGTCGCATAGCTGGTCTCGACCGTCATCCTGGATAGTAGAAACAGGCCCACAGCCATGAATATAATGCCGACTGCGCCCTGGATCCGATAGTGCCCCCCTGCGCGCGCAAGCAGCTGGCCGGAGACAATACTACCCACCACCAGACCCAGCATCATAGGTGTCAGGAAACTGCCGCTGGCTGTGGCGGATGACCCCAGCACCCCCTGGAAATAGAGCGGTATAAAGATAATGCCGGTGAACATGCCAAAACCCAATATGAAGGTGACAATCGACGCCACGCTCACTACCCGGTTCCTGAAGATCCACAGTGGCAGTATGGGTTCTTCGGCCCGGCTTTCGATTATTATGAAAAGGAGCAACATAGCCGCTGAGAAAGCGAACAGGAAAACGATGGGGAAGGACAGCCACTCATATTCAACACCGCCCCAGGTCAGGGCCAGCATAAACGGTACCACGGTAAGTATGAGCGTTACTATTCCGCCATAGTCAACCCTGTGTTTCTGAATGCCGGGGCGTATGTGAGGGAAGAAGAATATAAACAGTATCATGATAAGGATACCGAAAGGGATGTTGATATAAAATACCCAGTTCCAGGAGAAATTGTCGGTTATAAAGCCGCCTAAAGTCGGCCCGATAACGGATGACAGGCCGAACACCCCGGTCAGGAATCCCACATATTTACCGCGCTCGGCCGCTGGGAAAAGGTCGCCGACGGTGATGAAGGCCATACCCATTATGGCCCCCGCTCCTACACCCTGAAGCGCCCTGAAGCCGATGAGCTGATTCATCGTCTGGCTGGTGCCGCAAAGTATGGAGCCTACTATGAACACCGCTATACCGCCGACAAGAAACCACTTGCGGCCGTACATATCGCTCAGCTTGCCGGCAATCAGCAGCGTAACGGTGGAGGTGATGATGTAGGCTGTGGCTACCCAGGTGTAATGGGCGAACCCGCCAAGGTCGGTGATAATCCGTGGCAGGGCAGTGCCGACAATCGTCTGGTCCAGTGAGGCGAAGAAAAGGGCCAGCATCACGCCTGCCATGGTGATAACCACCTGCCGCCTCGGCAGTTCCCGGTGGCCGGAATCTCTACTCTTTAGGTCGGAATCCATAAATTTATTCCTGTACGCGGAAGGAACGTATCGCCAGCAAGAGCATGATGATGCCGAAGGTGGCGACCACCGCTACGTCTAGAGCAATAGTCATGCGATAGCCGAACAGATATATGCCGAATGGGGCCGATGCCTCCACCCCCATCACCGCCTGGCGTATGGCGTCAACCCCGTAGGACACAGGGTTGAGCTTGACCATTGTGGCCAGCCATCCGGGCAGCGTCTCAACGGGAAACATCACTGGAGAAATAAAAATCAGCGGGAACATAAGCAGCTGCATCACCGCCTGAAAGGCCTCCATGCTCCTAATGCGGGAAGCGATGAACAGCCCCATTGAGGTAAGTGACAGGGCAAGGATGATCATCAATCCCACCAGCATGAAGCCGCTTGCTACCGACATCTCGACGTCGGCGAAGGGTATGAACACCAGCATTATTAGGCCCTGCGCGGAGGCGATGGTGGCACCCCCCATCGCCTTGCCAACTGCAACTGCGGTACGGCTGATGGGAGCTACCAGTACCTCCTTTAGAAAGCCGAACTCGCGGTCGAATACTACGGTGATCCCGGACATGATGGAGCCCAGCACCACCACCATACAGATGATGCCGGGGTATATGAACGCGATGTAGTTGAAGTCCTCCCCCCGATCGAGGAAAGAAGCGATACCGGTGCCGAAGATGACCAGGTACAGAATGGGCATGGCCATGCTGGTGAACATGCGCGCCCGATCCCGCCAGAAACGCAGGATATCGCGGTACCAGATTATGTATACACCATGCAGGTTGTTCTTCAATGAAACCCCCTACCTCCACTGGCCTGTCGCTGTGCCCACGCCCTCATGAGCACTGCCTCGCCACCCCCTTCCTCGCGTATCTCGCGGCCGGTCAGCTTTATGAACACATCGTCGAGGGTGGGACGGCGCATACTTATACTATAGAGCCCGCTTCTGAAGTTTTTTACCAGGGTTGGGATAAACTCCTCCCCGTTTTGAACCTCGAAAAAGATACCTTCGCTGCCACGCTGTGCCTCAATGTCATACTTCTCCTTGAGCTCAGCGACGGCCGCCTCTGGGTTATCTGTCTTGAGGGTAATAACGTCGCCGCCAACCATCCGCTTAAGTGCATCCGGGGTGTCCAGTGCAATTATCTTGCCATGGTCGATAATGGCGATACGGTCGGCAACGTTGGCCTCGTCCATGTAATGGGTAGTGAGGAAAACGGTTATGTTCAAACGTTTCCTGAGATCAAGAATGTAGTTCCAAATATGGAAGCGGGTCTGGGGGTCAAGGCCCAGGGTCGGCTCGTCGAGGAACAAAACATTGGGGTAATGCAGCAAGCCACGTCCGATCTCCAGCCTCCGTCTCATTCCCCCGGAGTATGTCTGTACCGTATCGTTGCGCCGCTCCCACAGGTCAACCATTTCGAGTACCGTCCTGATGCGCTTTTTAGCGACATCTCGCGGCACGTTATAAACCCCGGTGTGGAACTGCATATTCTGCAGCGCAGTCAGCTTGATATCCAGGCTGGGGTCCTGGAAAACCATGCCGATGCAGCGTCGCACCTCGTTCGGCCGGCGTGCAACGTCGTGTCCGCACAATGTGACCTTGCCCTGTGTGGGGCGCATCAGGGTACACAGGACATTGATCGTCGTGGTCTTTCCGGCGCCGTTGGGTCCAAGGAAGCCGAATATCTCCCCCTCCGCCACCTCAAAGCTTACATCATCCACCGCAACCAGGTCGCCGAATTTCTTTACCAGGTGCTCAACCTCGATAATGCTTGTCATCTTATGCCTTTCATGAATATCAACCGACGTATTTTTACAGTTACAGCTGGTTTTTCAATCAGGAGCTACTAGTTCATACTATAGATCACGATAATTTTATTTCGTAACCATAGCTAAGCTGCGGGTTCAAATAATATATGTTTGAAAACTATGCTAAATAGAGGGATCTGATAATATCGAGAAACCATTTAGCTAGAGGCTCGATAAGGCGTAGAAATCCAAAAGCGAGAAAACTACAGAAGATACCTATAACCGCACCCCCGACTATGTCCAGCGGGTAGTGTACGCCACAGTAGACCCGGGCGAAGGTCCACAAAATGGCCAGTAAAAAGATAACCACAGCTGCTTTTCGGTTACCAAACCAGGCACCCATACCGAAGGCAAAGCCAACCGCCGCTGAGTTTGACGGAAAGGATGGGTCGGTGGGCGGATAGAAAAGGAGCGTGACATCGCCAGGATAGGCCTCGAAGGGACGGAGGCGGTCGAAAAAATGGTTGGATAATGATACGGCGGCACTGACGAAACCCACACCGATAAGGGCAGTCCATACCGCTCGCTGATTTCTTTCACGCCCCCGGGCATCTTTACCCAAGAACCACATGACAACGAGCACCATTACCATCGCCACCGGGATAAATTGCTCCCCCACTACCAGTTTCATAAACGAATCAGCGGCTTCTGACTTGCCCGCCAGCCCGTTTATGAGAAAGAATAGCTTCTCATCCAGCCAGATCATTTATCTGTTCCTTCGTAAATCTCTATTGATAGCCTGGATAAAGGTCATCCTCTTCAATACCTCAAGGCCCCTTTGTTCCCCCTCTGAGTCCGGTCTACCCCATCGGGCCTTGACTGCTGAGGAGAAAAGCAGGGTAACCACCAGGGCGAGGAAAAGGGCGCCAAACATGTAGCCGAAGAGGAATGGACCCGAAATGCCCCCGGCGGTGTCGGCAATGTTGCGGTCAATCCCGAAGAACCACCCGTATCCTCCGCTGACCATCACCGCAGCGAATATATACCCCAGATATCTTCTCGGGAAAAATGAGATGCCCTCGAGCTTGACCCACGACGCCGCTAACTGAAAGACACCGAGGGAAACCCACAATACAAACAAGAAGTAATCTAATTCCATTATCTATCCCTTTACAATCTGGCGCATTGTCTTACGGCGAAAGACGGTCACAACGCTCAACTCCCTGAGACGGGCTCGCTATAAGGTTTGGCCCTCCAGGTCCATAATGTATTAATGGTAAAGTTCCACAGAGTAGCTCCCGCAATACCAATGAGGTTGGAGATGAGATAGCTTATCCCCACGACCTCGGTAAACGTCCACAGAATCGCAATATTGATGCCCAAGCCACCCAGGCTCACCAGGTTAAACTTCAATCCACGGCCCAGAAGCGATTTATTACCGGGAGTTCGCCTGTCTCTGAAGGTCCAAATGTCATTTAAAATAAAATTGGTTATGATCGCTGTCTCAACGGCAATGGCGGCAGAGAGCAAATAATAAAGTCCAAAATTCTCTGTTAACAACCATAGCAGGCCTTCATTGACCAAAACACCGCTTAACCCAACTAAGCAGAACTTAATAAACCTTATTAGTCCATGTAACCCTTCCAACCGGTAAAGGTGTTTTAGGTAACGTATCCCCTCTCCACCGGTTAGATTGCTTGTCCCCCTTTCCCTCACCCTGAAGATATACGGGACCTCCGCTATCTCGCTGGCTCTCCCCTTGACAAGTACCTCCAGAAGGATTTTATATCCGGTTGGACTCAGTTCCACACCATCGATTACCTCTCTCCTCAGGAGAAAGAAACCTGACAAGGGGTCTTTGATCCCTCTTGCCGAGGGTAAGAGGACTTGTGCCAATAGCTTAGAGCCTTTCGATATAATCTTCCTGCTCGCGCTCCACCCCTCACTGCCACCACCCTCAACGTATCGACTGGCGATAACAACATCCGCTCCGCTCCTTACATTCTCTAGTAGTTCAGGCACCACCTCCGGCGGATGCTGCAAATCGGCATCTATGACCCCCAGAATCTCTCCCCTGGCCTGCTTGAATCCTTCAACTACCGCTGAAGCCAGGCCCCTCTCATTTCTCCTGGTTATTACTCTAACTGGATACTGTTGGGAAAGGCTATTGGCAATCTCTGAGGTTCCATCCGGACTATTATCATCAACCACGACAAGCTCATAGCTGTAGCCAGACAACGATTGGTGAACCCTCTCGATCAATGTAGCGATATTCTGGCTCTCGCAATATGTAGGCACTATTAAGGAAAGCTCAGTGCTCGGTGAATGCCATGAATTCATAGTTCCTCACTGGTGTTACATTGACCTGATACTCAGGATACAGGTATCTGGTGGTGAAAAACCACAAGCAGGCGCCGACGATGAATAAGGCGAAAAAGTAAGCCAGCAAGTAGCATCCTGAGAAGCAATATACCGCTGAGTCTGCTACGGGATGTGAGGTTAAAACAGATTAGATAGCCCCTTCTTGCAACCGGGATTGGGCTCCCTGAGTAGCTGCTTTGTCCTACTTCTGCTTATGCCTTGACCAGCTTATAGACAGGGGTGCACCAATCGAGGTATTTCTTATTTTTGCCCAGAATTACATCGAAGTACAGATCCTGGAGCTTTTTGGTGATACTGCCCACCTTGCCTGATCCCACCCCGCTGTCGTCAATCTGTATGACCGGCGTAACATGTGCAGCCGTGCCGGTGAGAAAGCACTCTTCAGCAGTGTAAAGCTCGCCGGGGTCGATTGACCGCTCGATGGTATCGATGCCCAGCTCATTTTTCGCCAGCGTCATTACCGTATCGCGGGTGATCCCGATGAGAATGTTATCTGAAACCGGCGGTGTGACCAGCTGGCCATCGATCACCAGGAAGAGATTCTCCCCGCTTCCTTCGGAGACGTGCCCATCGTGGGTGAGCAGGATAGCCTCATCGAAACCTTTCTCCGCCGCCTCTGTCTTTGCCAGTGCACTGTTCACATAAAGCCCGTTTATCTTGGCCCGTATCGGGATCATATTGCTATCGACGCGCCGCCATGAAGAAATGCAGCATTTCGCCCCCTTGGCAATATCGAGATAGGGGCCGAAGGGCATAGCGAAGATAAGGAAGCTGGCCTCCAGGTTATGAAGCCTTACCCCCACCTGTTCGGAGCTTTTGTAGGCCATAGGGCGAATATAAGTATCCTCACGTAAGCCACACCGCTGGACCAGCTCTAGTGTGATGGCAGTGAGCTCATCCATTGTGTAAGGGATTTCGATCTGCAGCACACGGCAACTCTCAGTCAGCCTATTATAGTGCTCGCGCAGACGAAAGATATACATCTGCCCCTGCTCATCGTTCCAGTTGCCCCTAATCCCCTCGAAGCAAGCGGTGCCATAGTTGAAAGCGTGGGTCATTATCCCTACCTTGGCCTCAGAGAGGGGAACCAACTTTCCATTGAAAAAAGCATAGGACGACATATAACTCTCCTTTTATCAGAGCTATGAGAATTATAAACCAGCGAAGTTCATAAAGACAAGTGCTGATTGGATAAGAGCCGGCTTGGGGTTGACAGGGTGCCCTTCGGCGGGGTATAGGTAATCCTGATAATTAACTCTCACTGAAATAGACGGAGGTATTGTAACATGCTCAAGGAATATAGTATCGAGGGCAAGGTTGCCATCGTTACCGGTGCGGCCCGTGGTATCGGCAAAGGGATTGCCCTAACTCTGGCCGAAGCAGGTGCCGATATTGTCGCTGGAGACCGCAGCACGGAAGAAAACGAGCAAACTGCAAGCGAGATTCGAGTTCTCGGGCGACGATGCCTCGCTGTCACAACCGATCTGACCAAAGAAGACCAGGTGCAGCGGATGGTTAGCGAGGCCATTTCGCAATTTGGTAAAATCGATATCCTGGTTAATAATGCTGGCAAAGGCGCGAGGAGGGTGGTGATACCCCTGGCTGAGCACAGTATACGCCCGATATCCGATGAGGACTGGGATAACGTACTGGACCTCAACCTGAAGGCAATCCTGCTATGCGCAAGGGCTGTAGGCCCTCACATGATCGAGCGACGAAAGGGTAAAATCATTATCGTTACCTCCGCAGTTGCAATTAGCTCCTTTGACCATAATAGCCTGTATTGTGTAAGCAAAGCGGCAGCGGCGAGATTCACCGAGACTCTAGCCCTGGAATGGGCTCCCTATAACATTAATGTCAATGCCATCGGCCCTACATGGACGCTAACCGAGGGGGCCAAAATGATGCTGGAGAAGAGCGAAGAATACAGGCAAAAAGAGATGGCACGTATCCCGCTGGGTAGAGCTGCCACACCAAGAGAGATAGGTCTTCTTGCCGTTTACCTGGCTTCGGATGCCTCCAATTTCGTAACCGGGCAGAACATCTACATAGACGGCGGGCTAACCGCTGGAAGCTGACTTCTACGCCCGTTTCCAATAGCCCGCCGGTTTAATAATCCGGATTTGGAGCAACAGGGCACAGGCGTCTCGGGGGAAGAAATGATTTTACACCCGCAGACAGTATAGTCGCAGTAGCTAATTCTTAGAATGCTATTTCCACTTCTATAACAATATAACGGTTCGCCAGACAATTAGCCGGCCATACGGGTATTACCTGTTTTCAATAAGTGACAAATGCAACCGCACCAAGAGGCTTAGGATTGCCAGGTCACTATTCGGCGGTCCATTTTCTACTTAGGAGAGTAAAACTATGAAGCGTCTCATAAATTATAAAATCTTCCTCGCTCTTTCACTCGTTGCACTCATCATTGTTGGAGGCATCTTCCTTTTCCAGCAGCAGCCGTGGTCGAAAGAGCCCCTGGAGATCACACTCACCACGCCTACTTCTGCCTCAACTATAAAATGGGAGATTTACGTTGACGGCGCAGTGGAGAATCCCGGGTGGTACACCCTTGAAGAAGCCGGTGGAATTGATGAGGTTGTTTCATTAGCAGGCGGCTCCACCAGCAATACCAACCCCGTTAAGGCCAAACTCTACATATACGAAAATGGGAAGAGTATAGCACCGCAGTTGATTAGCATCAACCGCGCTGAAGACTGGCTCCTCGATGCCCTGCCCGGAATAGGAACGGTACTGGCACAAAATATCGTCCAATACCGCGAGGAGAACGGCCCCTTTGTGCTGACCGAGGAGCTATTATTGGTATCAGGCATCGGAGAGGCAAAATACGATGGGGTGAAGGATTTTATTACTGTTGAATAACGAAAATCGTATAAATATAACACAACATGCCTGTTGAAATAGGCACCACCGAGGATGAAAATGGTGCATGTTTGCACCGACTTTGTCTGGATTCCCGCCTGCGCGGAATGACATGGGCATAGAGTTCGTCCGGACATAGGCGTAGAGTTTGTCCAGACATACCAGGGCTCTATTTAGTTGCAATGACGCTGGTTTATCTCAGTTTAGCCCTTATCATCGGCATTTATTTCGGTTCCTACCTCCAACTGCCAATTACTATCGCTTTGCCCATCATAGCTTCGGCCCTCCTTATCTCTATCCTCTGGCGAAAAAATCGGCCTGTGCTCCTGGCTGGGATCTGCATAGCCCTCTTCCTCTGCGGCGCACTCAGATACGGTACAGTCTCCACAGGCGACGCACTGCAGCCTTATATTGGCGAAGGGACTGTGTCGATAACCGGGGTGGTAGTTGAGGAGCCCGAGCCCGTAGATTCATCGACCAAGCTCGTCCTCTCGGCGAGGGAGATAAACGGGCAGGAGATTGCGGGAACTCTCCTGATACGCACCACCAGGTATCCCCTTTACGAATACGGTGACTTGCTTGTAATAACGGGGGAGCTGGAGAAGCCACCAGATGATCTCAACGGTTTCGACTACGGTGCCTATCTCGCCCACCAGGGCATCTACTCCACAATGTATTACCCGGATATCGAGCGTGAGGGAAGCGGGCAGGGACCACAGCCGTTTCAGGCGATCTACTCGTTCAGGCATCAAATGGGGGAGGTGCTGGGAGCCTCGCTACCAGAGCCTCAGGGCTCTCTGGCTCAGGGCATCCTTCTCGGGCTGCGACATAATATACCATCATCCTTATACGAGGATTTTCGAGACTCGGGGACGGCCCATCTACTCGCCATATCCGGCCTTCACATGGCGATTGTCAGCGCTATCCTGCTCAGCATTGCGGTATGGCTCTTCGGCAGAAGGAGGCCAACATATTTCATATTGACCCTTGGCGCCCTATGGGGCTATGCCATCCTTGCGGGGATGTCACCATCGGTGATGCGAGCTGCCATCATGGTCAGCCTCTTTCTCTTCGGCACCTATCTAGGCCGACAGCGAAATGGTATCACCGCCCTCGCCTTCGCCGCAGCGATAATGGTGGCGATCGATCCCCAAATCCTGTGGCAGGTAAGCTTTCAAATGAGCTTCGCTGCAGTGCTCGGGCTCATCCTTCTGACCCCAACCTTTCAACAGTGGGGGAGGACGACCAGAGCGCCAACTATCGTGGTCGATAGCTTCGCTTACAGCCTGGGGGCAGTCATCGCCACCCTGCCCTTTGTGGTCTATTACTTTGGATATGTATCCCTCGTTGGCCTTCCCGCCACTTTCCTCGTCCTGCCCGCACTGCCCGCCATTATCGTGTTCTCCGCACTGGTTGGTTTTACCGGTCTCATATTCCTGCCCTTCGCTCAGGTCATAGGGTGGATCGATTGGCTCTTCCTGGAATATATGATCGTAGTGGTTCAGGGCTTTGCTAGGATGCCCTGGTCTTCCCTTGAAGTCAGCAGGATGGATGTAATATGGGTCTGGCTGTATTACGGCATACTCGGCAGCATGATCTGGCTGGGAACAAGGTGGAAGCGATACTTATCAAGCACAGAAGCTAGCCTTGGCGGAACCTCTGGCGGTTTATCCCCGCTGTCTCGAAATTTTTTCACAAAATCCACAAATCTGGTCCTCATCCCGCTCCTTATCATCGCTATCCTGACCTGGGCTGCCGTAGCGGCCGTCCCGGAAAGCGATAAGCTCAGCGTTAGCTTCCTCGATGTTGGACAAGGAGATTCCATCGTAATTTCCACCCCATCTGGTCAACATATCCTAATTGATGGCGGGCCCAGCTCGGAAAAGGTATGTCTTGAGCTGGGCGATACCCTGCCATTTTGGGAGCGGACGATCGATATGGTTGTGCTCACCCATGCCCACGATGACCATGTCACCGGGCTGGTGGAAGTGCTTCGCCGCTATGATGTTGAGCAGGTGCTCTATCCCGAGGGCATCGATTATTCCTCCAATGCCTACTCCGAGTGGCTCAGCGTAATCGAGGAAAAGGGTATAGAGAGCACCCCGGCCCAGGCGGGGCAGAGAGCCCTCTTCACGTGGATGCTGGTGACGATGCTCCTGTACGACACGACGTACACCATGATCGGCCTGGTCTACTCGGCCCTGCTGCCCGAGATCACCGAGTCGGACGCGGAGCGGAACGACCTGCAGATTTCGTCCGCGCTCTTTGGGTTGGCGGGCATGATCCTGGGCTTTGTGATCCCTGATCTATTCCGGCCCCAGGCGGGCAGTTCGCCCTCCTTCCTGCCACTGCAAGTCTCGATGGTCGCCGTGGGCTTGGTCAGCGCGA
>JAIWEW010000004.1:0-17689 GCA_048632005.1 bacterium | reverse complement strand
CCTCCTGCCTATGCTATACTGTGAACTGTAGAATTGCCACAAAGGGGGAGCATGGAAGAGGAAAGGTTCGAAGTAGAGGAGGTATCCATTAAATCGCTGCTTGCAGCAGGTGCCCACTTTGGCCATCAGACGAGCCGCTGGAACCCGCTAATGAAGAAGTATATCTTCGGCGCAAGAGATGGTATCCATATCATCGACCTTGAGCAAACCGCTGAGATGCTAAATAAAGCCTGCGCGTTTGTTCGGGATCTCGTTGCCAAGAGCGGTGACATCATATTTGTCGGCACCAAGAGGCAGGCTAAGGATACAATTGAGGAGGAAGCCAAGCGCTGTGGTATGCCCTATGTAAATCAGCGTTGGCTGGGGGGTATGCTGACCAATTTCGCTACAATCCAGGCAAGAATCGACTATCTTGTACGTCTCGAGGATCGTAGGGTGAGGGGGGAGTTTGAATACCTCACTAAAAAGGAGTCGCTGAAATTGGGGAAGGAGATCGACCGCCTCAATCGACAGATGGGTGGCTTCAAGGAGATGACTAAATTCCCCGGGGCCGTTTTCATTGTCGACCCAGCGAAGGAGAGGATCGCTGTTGCCGAGGCCAGGCGCACCGGAATCCCTATCGTGGCCATAGCGGACACCAACTGCAACCCACACGAGCTCGATTACCCCATTCCCGCTAACGATGACGCAGTAAGAGCAGTTAAGCTTATATGCAGCCGGATGGCAGAGGCTGTGATTGAGGGCATAGAAGACCGCAAGATGGCGGAGGAAATGGTCTATGAGGAGGCTGAGGTGACAGAAATCTTCACCTTTACCCCTGAAGATGACTCCTCTCCCGAAGGTCACTCTACTCCCGAAGGCGATTCAACTGCTGGGGATGATTCCCCCACAGAGGTTAAGGAAGGGTCATGATAACCACTGAATCAATAAAAGAGCTCCGCGAAATGACTGGGGCGGGGATTATGAATTGTAAAAGAGCCCTACAAGAGGCTGGGGGCAATATCGATAAAGCCACTGAGGTTCTCAAAAAACAAGGCTTCGATATGGCGGAGAAGAAGGCCCAACGTGAGGCGAACCAGGGACTGGTTGAAGCCTACATACACACGGGGGGACGTATTGGAGCTCTGGTAGAAGTTAACTGTGAGAGCGATTTTGTGGCGCACACGGATGAGTTCAAGAGGCTAGCCCATGACCTGGCGATGCAGGTAGCAGCCACTGACCCTGCCTTTATAAGCAGCGAGGGCATCGCCGAGGGAATGGACCCCTGCGAGGTCTGTCTTCTTGAACAGCCTTTTATCAAGGACCCCCAAAAAACCGTTCGTGATATTATTACCGAAACAGTAGCCAGGGTTGGTGAGAACATTAAAGTACGTAGGTTTTCTCGCTTCGAATTGGTTACGGAAATAGGTGATGGAAACTGCTAACTATAAGCGCATCATCTTGAAGCTAAGCGGCGGAGCGCTTACGGGAGGGGAAGAATTTGGCATAGATACAGCTACCCTCTCGAATATTGCCGAGCAAATAAAGCAGGTAGTGAGCATGGGGGTTGAGCTCGCCATTGTAGTTGGCGGGGGAAACATCTGGCGAGGAGCAATGGCGGAGGCGAGGGGAATGGAGCGCACCAGTGCAGATTACGCAGGAATGCTAGCCACCCTGCTAAATGCCCTAGCACTACAGGATGCCCTCGAGAAACATGGCGTGACAACCAGAACCCAAAGCGCCCTTACCGTTCAGGCGGTTGCTGAACCATATATTCGGCGCCGCGCACTGCGCCACCTGGAGAAGGGACGAGTGGTCATCTTCGCCTGTGGCACCGGAAACCCCTACATGACCACAGATACCGCTGCGGCGCTTCGGGCCTTAGAGATTAATGCCGAGGTATTACTAATGGCAAAACACCATGTTAATGGCGTATATGAGGCTGACCCCCTTACAAACCCCAAGGCAAAAAAGTTCGACAGCATCAGCTATTCCGATGCGCTAAAGCTGCACCTCAAAGTTATGGATGCAACTGCACTTTCTCTCTGTATGGAGCACAAGCTCCCTATAATCGTCTTTGATCTCGATGCCCCCCAGAGCATTGTTCGGTCAGTGTCTGGCGAGGTTATTGGCACAATAGTCACCAGCTAGAGGTGGGCAATGATTGATGAAGTACTCTCATTAGCAAGTAACAAGATGGAGAAGACCATCGAGGCAGTAAAAAAGGAGCTGGCTACCATCCGCACCGGGCGGGCAACTCCGGCGCTAATTGAAAATATTAAGGTGGATTACTATGGCACGCCCACGCCGCTCAAGCAAATAGCCACTATTACAGCACCAGAAGCCAGACTCCTCGTGATTCAGCCCTGGGATAACGGCACGTTATCCAGCATCAGTAAGGCTATCCTCAAATCGGATCTTGGCCTCAACCCTACAAGTGATAAAAATATAATTCGCCTGACAATCCCTCAGCTCTCCGAGGATCGAAGAAAAGAATTGGTCAAGGCAGTCCACAAGAGGACTGAGGATGGCCGTGTCGCCCTTAGAAATGTAAGAAGAGACGCCATGGAAGAGCTCAGAACATTGGAGCGAGACAAGGAGATCTCCCAGGACGAACAAAAACGCGCCCAGGATCGGCTCCAGGAGCTTACCGATAGCTTCATCGCCCGGGTAGGCAAGGTGGCAGAGGAAAAAGAGGCCGAGCTACTTGAGATTCAGTGAAGTAGCCACGGAATCCGATTACGGATACAGGCAGTGGCAGAACCCAGTATTAAACATATCCCCAATCACGTTGCAATTATCATGGATGGCAACGGTCGCTGGGCCGAAAAGCGGGGGTTACCCCGGCTTGCGGGTCACAGCGCCGGAACGGACAATGTCCGCCGTGTCATCAAGTGCTTCAATGACTATGATGTAAAGTACATCACCATCTATGCTTTCTCCACGGAGAACTGGAGCCGCCCGCAGCGAGAGGTTCAGGGGCTAATGCGCATCATGGAGGATGTCATAGACCGGGAGGCTGAAAACCTCCACAAGGACGGAGTCAAACTTATTCACCTCGGTAACCTCGATGGGATCTCGGAGAAGCTCAAGCAAAAGCTTCAATACGCCATCAAGCTGACTGAAGACAACTCCAGAGGCACTCTGTGCATCGCTTTTAACTATGGCGGTCGGGCCGAGATCATAGATGCGATAAAGCGCATCATTCGCGATGGCATACTACCCAATGAAATTGACGAAGCGCTAATTTCTTACTATCTATATACAATAAACCTGCCTGACCCGGACCTTATTATCCGTACCGGTGGCGAGATGCGCTTAAGTAATTTCCTGATCTGGCAGGCAGCTTACAGCGAGTACTACGCCACACCAACCCTCTGGCCCGACTTTGGCCCGGAGGAGATTGAACAAGCCCTCATTGCTTACAGCGAGCGGGAGCGGCGTTTTGGGGGATTAATAACGGAGGGCTAGGGCTCAATAGCGGTATGATAAAGCAAAGGGTGCTCAGTGCACTAATTGTCTTACCCATTATCTTTCTTGCTATCTGGTTTGACGGCCCCGCTTATTCCTTAATAATCGCTGCCATCGCCGCCCTGGGGATACTGGAATTCTGTAGCATGATGGGCCTCTCCAGGAGGCATCCGCTCACCCTTTTCGGGCTTGTCGGGGCACTTCTATTCGTCCTGGTAGCCCATGTTGAAGGAAGTTATAGCGCACCCCTATTAACATCGATAGCAGTCTTTTCTTTAATCTGGCTCCTTTTCCAACGCTCGGTGAAGGATGCCGCTAACAACTGGGCTTGGAGCCTCAGCGGGATAATCTATATCGGGTGGCTGCTTAGCCATTTCATCCCCCTTCGAGATCTGGAGGGCGGAAGGGAGTGGGTGCTCTTTGTAGTTCTTGCTACCTTTGCCGCAGACACCGCCGCCTTCTTCATCGGCCGAGCCTGGGGCAGGCATTCCCTCGCCCCAAAAATCAGTTCGGGGAAGACCTGGGAAGGAGCGGTGGGTGGATTCCTGGGAGCTATTGCCGCATCGCTGATTCTGACTCTATTGCTAAACCTTTCCATTCCATATTGGCAATCGGTCGTCCTTGGCGCCCTTATCGGCATCTTCGCCCCTCTAGGCGATCTCGCAGAATCGATGCTCAAACGGAGCACAGGCCTGAAGGACTCAGGAACCCTGATCCCCGGTCACGGTGGCATACTCGACCGCCTCGATAGCATTCTTTTCACTGTAGTTATAGTATACTATTATGTGATATGGGTAATAATGTAAAACGGCTCGCCATTCTAGGCTCCACTGGCTCCATAGGACAGCAGACCCTTGACGTAGTGCGCTCCTTCCCCGACCGATTTCAGGTAGTCGGTCTTGGCGCGGGGAGAAATTCTGCGCTCCTAGCAAAGCAAATTGAGGAATTCCAACCAAAACTTGTTTCTATCGATTCAGCCAATTCATCAGAGATACTGAACGGCTTAAAATGCGACCTATTGTCAGGGGATGAGCTTGTGGCTAGCCCCGATGTCGATCTGGCTATCATCGCTGTATCAGGTAAAGCAGGTCTCGACCCCACCCTGACAGCGATCCGGGCCAAGAAAAGTATCGCCCTGGCCACGAAGGAGGTCCTGGTAATGGCAGGAGGGATCATTACCGCCGAGGCAAAGAAACACGGCGTACAGATCCTGCCAATCGATAGTGAGCCCAGCGCGATATGGCAATGCCTGCGCGGTGAGGAGCAACAGATCACAAGGCTTATCCTAACTGCCTCCGGCGGCCCCTTTCGCCACCTCTCTACAGAAGAGCTTAAAAAGGTGACACCTCAGCAGGCGTTAGCGCATCCCACCTGGAGAATGGGGCCGAAGATTACTATTGACTCCGCCACCTTGATGAACAAGGGGTTTGAGGCTATCGAGATAAGCTGGCTCTTCGATGTGCCCATTGATAATATCGAGATCGTGATCCACCCCCAGAGTATCATACACTCCATGGTTGAATTTGCTGACGGCTCTATCAAGGCACAAATGAGTCCCCCGGACATGCGCCTGCCTATTCAATATGCTCTGCTTTATCCGGAGCGCCTGCCTAATAATTTCCCACACCTCGATCTTTCGAGCACAACTGCCCTTACTTTTGAACCTCCAGATGGCGAACAATTCCCCTGCCTCAATTTAGCGCTGGATGCAAGCCGGAAAGGAGGCACCTACCCCGCGGTACTCTCCACCGCCGATGAGGTAGCGGTGGCACTCTTCCTGGAGGAGCGAATCAGCTTTACAGATATCCCGAAACTCGTGGCAGAGGCCCTGGAGGAGCACCATAGCACCCCCCACCCCTCGCTGGAGGATGTGCTCGCTGCTGATGACTGGGCCAGGAGGAGAGTGTACAGATGAGCGTATTCATCAGCATACTCATCTTCTTGACTATTCTTATCGCGGTCATTATTATCCACGAACTGGGCCACTTTATTACCGCCAAACGCTCCAAAGTGAAAGTAGAGGAACTCGGCCTAGGGTTTCCCCCTCGCGTGCTCAGCTTTAAGAGGGGGGAAACGATTTACTCGCTCAACCTCATCCCCATCGGCGGCTTTTGCCGGATGGCAGGGGAAGACGACCCCGATGTGCCTAATGGTCTGGGGCAAAAGAGCGTCAAGACGAGGCTCCTCGTCCTCGGTGCAGGGTCGCTCTTTATGCTCCTGTTTCCCATCCTCCTACTCCCCCTAGCCTACATGATACCGATGGAGCGTCCGGTTGAGGACGGAGGGATTCAGGTCGTGAGTGTCGCCGAGGGATCACCAGCCGAATTAGCTGGCATCGAGACTGGAGATATTATCCTGGAAATGAACGGGGAAGAGGTTAAAACCTCCGATGATGCGAAGCAAATTATTGAGGCCAATATCGGCGAGGAGGTCACTCTGCTCATATCGCGAGATGACGACCTGCTTTCGATAACCCTGATCCCCCGAACGGATGAGGAAACGCCCGAGGGAGAAGCGGCAATAGGCATCGGGATGGGCCCTGTCACTGAAAATAGAGCCTATCCACCGTGGAAAGCCATCCCCAAGGGGCTCGGTGATTACTGGCAGTTGTTAGTGGCAGCGAAGGATGCCTTTGCCAGCCTCATTGCGGGGGAAGTACCGTTGAAGGACGCTGTCGCCGGCCCTATTGGTATTGCCCAGATGACCGGTGAGGTCGCCGCACTGGGAGCGTGGCCCCTGATCCAGCTTACCGCGCTTATCAGCGCGAGCCTGGCAGTAGTCAACCTGCTCCCCATCCCCGGCCTCGATGGGGGAAGAATCGTTTTTGTTATCATTGAAGGCATCCGGCGGGGAAAAAGAGTATCACCGAAGAAGGAGGGGATGATCCATCTCATCGGCCTCGTCATATTAATGATGCTTGTCGTGCTGGTAAGCTACAATGATATTATGCGCCTTATAAGCGGGGAAGGTTTTATCCAATGATGCGGCGCCGCATGTCCCGGCCCATTCATATAGGTGATGTCACCGTTGGAGGCGGGGCGCCAGTCATAGTCCAGTCGATGACAAAGACCGACACCCGCGACGCTAAGGCTACCGTTGACCAGATTCACCGGCTGGAGGAATACGGCTGCCAGATAGTACGCGTGGCTGTCCCCGATGGCGAGGCGGCCGCATCTATCCCCACAATTAAGCCCCTGATATCCATCCCGCTAATCGCCGACATCCATTTCGACTATCGCCTCGCCCTGCTCGCCCTGGAGGGTGGTGTCGATGGGCTACGCCTGAATCCGGGGAACATTGCAGACCGTGAGCAGATTAAAATGGTAGTGCTGGCAGCTAAAGACCGCAATGTTCCTATAAGGATCGGGGTGAACGCTGGAAGCTTGCCGAAAACAACAGATGGGGAGCAATCCACCGTCGATAGGATGGTAAGTGCCGCCTTAGAGCAGATCGAACTGCTCGAAAGCCTCGATTTCGAGCTCATCAAGGTATCGCTCAAGGCCTTCGATGTGCCAGATATGGTATCGGCTAACAAGGCATTGGCAGAGAGGATGCCCTACCCCATCCACCTGGGTATCACCGAGGCAGGCACTCCAAGATGCGGGGTCATCAGGAGCGCCGTGGGCATCGGTATCCTGCTTCACCTAGGGATCGGCGACACGATTCGAGTCTCGCTCAGTAGTGATCCATGTGAGGAGGTGACAGCCGGCTACGAGATTCTTAAAGCGCTCAACCTGAGCCAGCGCGGCCCCACACTGATAAGCTGCCCTTCTTGCGGGCGTACCGAGGTTGATATAATAGGGCTCGCCAATGCCGTGGAAGAACGCCTGTTAAAACTTGACAAATCGCTAAAGGTAGCGGTCATGGGATGCGTGGTCAACGGCCCAGGCGAAGCAAGAGACGCCGATGTGGGTATTGCCTGCGGCAAGGGGCGGGGAGTCATATTCCGCAACGGGGAGCAGGTACGCACAGTAGACGAAGCCGATTTCCTCAAGGTATTAATGGAGGAAATAGAGGCATTTTAAAATCATGCACTTAAAAACAACAGTGTATGAATTGTCTGAGATTTGTGGACTTACCGTAGGCCAACTTCCAATAAGAGATGGTATTCGGTTGCTGCCTGTGGCGAAATTTTAGCTACAATGTTGTGACCCAAATTACTGGACAAACCAATTCACAAAGTGATCCACTACATAGCCTGAAGGACGGAGAATGAGACTATCGAATCTTTTCGGCAAGACGCTGCGCCAGACGCCGGCGGAGGCAGAGAATATAAGCCACCAACTGCTGCTTAAGGCGGGGATGATCAACCAGCTGGCAGCCGGTGTGTATAGCTATCTACCCCTGGCATTACGGGCTCTGCAGAAGATCGAGACCATCATCCGCGAGGAGATGGACGCAGCAGGTGGTCAGGAGCTACAGATGCCGGTGCTCCAGCCCCTGGAGATGTGGCAGGAGACGGAGCGCGACCTCGCCTTCGGTAAGGGCCTATTCACCTTAAGCGACCGCCGCGAGCGAGCGCTTGTCCTCGGCCCCACCCACGAGGAGGTGATAACCGAGCTAGTCCGGCGCAACGTGCAGAGCTACCGCGACCTCCCCCTGCTCCTATATCAAATACAGACCAAGTTTCGCGATGAGCCCCGCCCCCGGGGAGGCTTGATGCGCGTCCGCGAATTCGGCATGAAGGATTTATACAGCTTCGATGCCGACGAAGAGTGTCTGAATACCACCTACCAGAAGATGATCACTGCCTATAAGAGAATCTATGAGCGCTGCGGCCTCGATTTCGTGGTGGTGGAAGCCGATAGCGGTGCCATCGGGGGCAAGGAATCCCATGAATTCATGGTCCTGGCGGAAAGCGGAGAGGATATTATTCTTTCCTGCTCGAAATGCGATTACGCAGCGAATGTAGAGAAAGCGGAGAGCGTTAAGCCAGAGGGTAAAACAGGCGAAATGCTTCAAATGGAGGAGGTGGCCACCCCGGGCAGGGTAACCATCGAAGAGGTGGCAAACTTCCTCAACGTCCCCGAGATTCAGACCCTTAAAGCGGTCTTCTATACCGCCGATGGGGAGATGGTCTTCGTCGCTATCAGGGGCGATATCGAGGTAAACGAGGTGAAACTTAAGAACGCCCTCGGCTGCCATGAACTGCGCCTCGCCACCGAGGATGAAATATCGAATGCGGGTCTGGTGGCGGGCTCTGCCTCTCCCTTAGGACTCAGCGGGATAAAGCGGGTTGGAGATCCCTCGATAACCCTGGGAGCTAACCTTGTGGCCGGGGGAAATAAGCCAGATACACATATTAGAAACGTAAACTATCCACGCGATTTCGCCATCGACCTAATGGTAGACATCGCCACCGCTCGAGCCGGCGAGGGCTGCCCTGTATGCGGCGCACCGCTGATTGCCAAGAAAGGCGTAGAGGTAGGGCATGTTTTTAAACTGGGTAGCTTCTTTACCGAGCGGATGGGAGCCACATTCCTCGACCGCGATGGTGTTGCTCACCCCATCCTGATGGGTTGCTACGGCATCGGTATCGGGCGACTCCTTGCCGCTGCTATCGAGCAGAACCATGATGAAAAGGGCATCATTTGGCCCATCCCCATCGCTCCCTATCAGGTTCACCTCTGCCCGCTATCCTCAGATAACCAGGAAGTGGTCATAAAAGTGGAAAGTCTCTACACCGAGCTAACCCGGGAGGGACTGGAGGTGATATTCGACGATCGTGAGGAATCGCCCGGTGTAAAACTCAACGATGCCGACCTTCTCGGGATGCCATTAAGGGTTGTCCTCAGCTCTAGAAGCCTGAAATCAGACAGCGTAGAGTTGAAAATGAGATGTGAGAAAGAGGCAGTGCTCGTACCCTTAGACGGGGTGAGCAGGGAAATCATGGCGATGCTATCTGCAAAATAGGGGTATTGCACAATGGATTCATATATGCTATAATACCCAAACAGAATAAACGGAAAAAGAAGTGGGGAGAACCCACTTTTTTATTTGATAGGAGAAGAGTGTGGCTAAGACGAAGAGCGAATTCATGCTCGCTATCACCCAGCTTGCCGCCGAGAAGAACCTCTCTCGGGAGATCGTGCTGGAGGTGGTTGAATCCGCCCTAGTTTCCGCTTTCCGTAAAAACAGCTTCGCAGCAACCCAGGAGATCTCGGTAAAAATGGATCCCGACAGCGGGGAGATAACGGTTTTCGCTGAGAAGACCGTGGTGGAAACGGTAACCGATCCGCGCCGTGAGTTATCCCTGGATGAGGCAAAAAAAGTGAACCAGCACGCCCAGCTTGATGAAAACCTCATGGTGGAGGCCACCCCCCAAAATGCCGGGCGAATCGCAGCGCAGACAGCGAAACAGGTCGTACTCCAGCGCCTTCGCGAGGCCGAGCGGGAACTTGTTTTCGAGGAGTTCTCCGATCGCGAGAGTGAGATCGTTACCGGAATTGTGCAGCGAATCGAGCCCAGACAGATCACCCTCGACCTAGGCAGGACCGAGGGCATCCTTCCTGCCTCGGAACAGGTACGCACAGAGCATTACCGTGTAGGGCAAAGACTCAAGGCTTTCATTGTGGAGGTACATCGCACAGGTAGGGGTCCCCAGATTATAGTATCGCGCACCCACCGAAACCTGTTGCGTCGCCTCCTCGAACTGGAAGTCCCAGAGATCCATAGTGGGGTCGTCGAGCTTAAGTCCATTGCTCGGGAAGCGGGACACCGAAGCAAGATCGCCGTTGCAGCGCGGCAACCGGGCATCGACCCGGTTGGTTCCTGTGTTGGGCTGCGTGGTATTAGAATCCAAAATATTGTCAATGAACTAAATGGGGAAAGAATCGATATTATGGAGTGGGATCCCAACCCGGCAACCTTCATCTCCAATGCCCTGAGCCCCGCTCCGGTTGTAAGCGTCACGATCAATAATGAGGAGAAGGTGGCTACTGTGGTTGTGCCTGACCGCCAACTGTCCCTCGCCATCGGCAGAGAGGGACAGAATGCCAGACTCGCTGCACGGCTCACCGGATTTCGCATAGATATCAAGAGCGCATCAGTAGCCGAGGCAGAGGAATTGGCACTAGTTGAGCAGCCTCCTACTCCGGAGGAAATCGTGGTGGAGGAACCTGAAGACCTCGTTGAAGTGGAGCAGTTGGAAACAGCAGCTCCTGAGGAAGAAGTCGTATTGCTCACTCCTGAAGAACTCGTTCCCGAGATAGAAGCCGGGGAGGCACTCCCCGTCGAAGAGGAGGAAGTGCCTATAGAAAAAGAGCTGGTTGCCACGCCAACCCCTCAGCTCCGATTTGCCGAGGACATTCTCCCCGCCAGAGCACCCAAACCCGATAAAAAGGCAAAGAAGGGAAAGAGAAATAAAATCATGGCAGCGGGGGACGATAAGCCGAAAGTTGTGGCCAAACCGAAGGCTCGCCGAGCCGCGAAAATCTATATCGATGAAGAAGAGCTTGAGGATCTTGAATAAACATGACCACCACATCCCAGAGTAAGAAGCAGCCGCGACCGAAACACGTGCCCGATCGTACCTGCATCGGCTGCCGAAAGGTTAAGGAAAAGCGGGAGCTTATCCGCATTGTGCGTACTGAAAGCGGTGGCATTGATATCGATCCGACAGGGAAGAAATCAGGTCGGGGGGCTTATTTATGTAAAGTAAAAACCTGCTGGGAGGCAGGCCTAAAAAAGGAGCACCTCGATAGAGCTTTGCGGGCGAAGATCGCCGTGGAGGACCGCAGGAGGCTGACCCAGTACGGGGATATGCTCCCTGGTTAGTGAGGTTAAATGGCTAGAAGAAGACAGAACAGGGCAAGGCCGGCTCCAAAAAGACGCACTACAGCTAAGAAAGCGCCGTATGAGAATGCAACCGTAGCTACAGAAGCGGTTGAGAAGCAACGCGTTAAGATCCCGACCTCTCTTACCGTAAAACAATTCGCCGATCTCATCGACATTAGCGTCGTGGAGGTAATTAAGCAACTGATGAGAAACGGTATCATGGCAAATATTAACCAGGTTATCGACCACGACACGGCAGTGACTGTAGCCTCAGATCTTGGCTATAAGGTGCTGGATGAGAAAGGCAAAGGGGCGACCTCAGCCAAGAAACTTAAAAAGTATGAGCGGTTTAGCGAGGACGATACCAGTGTGCAAAAGCCCCGACCTCCTGTCGTTACCATTATGGGGCATGTAGACCATGGTAAGACTAGCCTTCTCGATGCCATCCGTAAAACTAACGTGACCGCCACTGAGGCAGGCGAGATAACCCAGCATATCGGCGCTTATCAAGTAGATATTAATGGTCAGAAGATTACCTTCCTCGATACCCCGGGTCACGAAGCTTTTACTGCAATGCGGGCACACGGGGCTAAGATAACGGATATTGCCATCCTGGTGGTCGCCGCAGACGATGGCGTAATGCCTCAGACCTTGGAGGCCATCGCCCATGCGCGCGCCGCCGCTGTGCCCATTGTGGTTGCCCTCAATAAGGTAGATAAACCAGATGCCAACCTGCAGCGCGTGAAGCAGCAGCTCGCCGACCATGATGTGCTTATAGAGGAATGGGGCGGCGATGTAGTTTGCATTCCGGTCTCGGCAAAAAAGCAGGAGGGTATCTCCGACCTCCTGGAGAACCTGCTCATCGTGGCCGAGCTTGAGGACCTCAAAGCAAACCCGGAGCGCAATGCCATTGGCGTGGTCATTGAGGCTAAGCTGGACAAAACAAGGGGTGCACTAGCTACTGTGCTCGTCCAGACAGGCACCCTACGGGTAGGTGACCCATTCCTCGTGGGCGATACCTGGGGCAAGGTAAAGGCGATGTTCAACGACAAGGGCAAGCACCTGAGAAAGGCAGAGCCGGCGAGCCCTGTTGAGATCATGGGAATGGAAAGCGTTCCTAAGTCTGGTGATACCCTCACAGTGACCGCTACCGAAAAGGAGGCGCGTACCCAGGCTGAAAAGCGCCAGGAGGAGAAGAGGCTTGCCTTGACCGCTATTAAACCCCTGAGCTTAAGCAACTTCTTCTCCAGAATTAGCGATGGAGATTTAAAGGAGCTCAGTATTATCTTGAAGACCGATGTCCAGGGAAGTATCGAACCGATAAAAACTTCCCTGGAGCGCCTGAACAACGACGAGGTTAGGGTTAACATCCTGCACTCTGACAGTGGTAGTATCACAGAGGGCGATGTGCTCCTTGCCCTCGCTTCTAACGGTATCATCCTCGGATTCAATACTCGCACCGAGCCTGGAGCCGTACAGATTGCCCAGAACGAGGGAGTGGACATCCGCAACTATGAGGTGATATATAACCTGGTGGACGATGTAGAGAAAGCGGTGAAAGGTATGCTGGAGCCTACCTACGTCGAGGTAATCGCAGGACATGGCGAGGTGCGCGCCATTTTCTCCGCCCGAGGGAATAAGGTAGCTGGCATATATGTCACCGAAGGCAAGATAACCCGGGGGTCGCAGGCCAGGATAATCCGCCACAGTGAGACGATATTCGAGTCAAGCGTCAGTAGCCTGAAACGATTTAAGGACGATGTCAAAGAGGTAACCAGTGGTTTTGAGTGCGGTATAGGCATCGAGGGATACAACGACTTAGAGGTCGGTGACATCATCGAGGCCTTCAGAATGGAACAGGCTTAGGGATGAGCAGGCGTATCGAGCGGCTTAACGATCTGATCCAAGAGGAGATAAGCGAACTTATACGCCGACAGACTAAGGATCCGAGACTCGACTGCTTTCTGACGGTGACCCGGGTAGATACCTCCGCGGACCTCAGACATGCTAAGATTTTTATTAGCATAATGGGCAGCGATGAGGAGAAGAAGAACGCAATGGATGGTCTGGACTCCGCCTCAGGATTCCTCTACAGAGAGCTCAGGGGGCGCCTCTCACTACACCGCACTCCCCGACTAATCTTTCTCATGGACGATTCCATTGAACGTGGGTCTCAGGTTCTCGATCTAATGAAAGAGGTTACCAGTAGCGAAGAGACTGACGTTGAGCATTGACGGGATCCTCAACTTAAATAAACCCGCCGGGGAAACCTCACGGCAGACAGTCTCCCTGGTGAAACGGTGGAGCGGGCAGCAACACGTCGGGCATGCCGGCACTCTAGACCCAGGCGCCACGGGGGTGTTACCGATTTGTCTGGGGCGAGCATCAAGGGTGTTCTCCTTTCTCGTTGCAGCACATAAAACTTATCAGGCTGAGATTGAACTGGGCGTTGCCACCGATACCTATGATGCAGACGGGATTGTGACCCAAAGGGTTGACCCCTCCCACATTACCAGAGAACAGATAGAGGGATTGTTGCCATCGTTCAGGGGCACCATCCTTCAGAAGCCCCCGATGTTTAGCGCCCTGAAGCACCACGGGGTACGCCTCTATAAACTCGCCCGCGCCGGCATCACGGTGGAAAGGGAAGAAAGAAAGGCCGAGATCTTTCGTCTGGAACTTACCCAGTGGCAGCCTCCCTTATTCACTATCGAGGTCGAGTGTGGCAAGGGCACCTATATTCGCTCCCTAGCTAATGATTTTGGTCAATCACTCGGCTGTGGTGCTCATATCAGAAGCTTGGTGCGCTTGAGATGCGGACCCTTCGATATCACCGATAGCCTCACCCTTCCCCAGATTGAGGAATCATTCCGTCATAACTACTGGCAGGACTTCCTTTATCCCATGGATGTGGTGCTGGAGCACTGGATCGCCGCTATCGTGGGCAAAGAAAAGGAGCACGCGATCTGCAACGGTCGCACTCTAGCCCTAGATGGTAGTGGCGACACAGGCCTTTGCCGCGCCTACTCCCTTGACGGGCGCTTCCTCGCCGTGCTTAGCTTCCTTCCGGAGAATGGCCTGTGGCAGCCAAAAAAGGTATTCTCTAATAAGCCATAATAGAATTTAGCTACAGAAGACTTGACACGTAGCTAGATAGCAGTTATAGTGCAACCAGATTGAAAGGAGGTGACACGGATGCAGGCATACTGTTTTAAATGCAGGTCTAAAGTAGAGATAAAGAATCCCCAGAATGTAACTCTGAAGAACGGCAGGCCGGCAACCCGTGGCGTCTGCCCAAAATGCGGGACAAAGGTATTCCGCATTGGCAAATCCTGATCAGTGCTTTACCGCCACGCCGCCATAGTATGAATCAAAGGTATCGTTTTAGTTCAGCCTTTTTCCGGCAGCCTGGCCAATAAGGCTTGAACATTATTGATCAGTATTTCGTCGCTCTCTTTTTCATCCAAGCCAGCCCCTCGAGCGATTCGGCGGGCTAGCTGAAGGGTGAGTAGATCTGATTCATCATGGGCATCCGAGTTGAGAAGGAGCTTGGCGCCGGCAAGCCGGGATTGTTGAACGATGTGACCATTGGCAAGTGAGTGCCCCCTTCGAGCGCTGATTTCGAGGAAGATGCCCGCAGTGGCGGCCAATTCAGCCTCCTCAGGACTGATAAGTCCGGGGTGTGCCAGGATATCAACATAAGGGCACTGGAGCGCAGCTTTATTGGTGCCCTTCTCTACAGGTTCGATGATAGATTCGCCGTGGACCACAACCAGCCAGGCCCCGAGCTCTTTGGCTCGCTTTGCCGCCTCACCAATAGCGCGAGGAGGGAGATGGGTAAGCTCTACGCCGGGGATCGCCAGAATCGGCCAGTGCGCTCGTGCCAGGGCACAATCTGCAGCGGTTTCTTCGATTACCCGCTCAAGATATCCAATCCCTACATGATCGGTAAGGGCGATAGCACGGTAATCTTGGTCCAGGGCTCGGCGGATTAGTTCTACCGGTGATAGGGCACCATCGCTGAGTGAGGTATGGGTATGAAAATCATATATCAAGCTTCACCTCCAAAGAGCTATTATAGGATAGGAGATTGATTTGGGCAAGATAAATGTAGCCATAATTGGAGTGGGAAATTGCGCCTCCTCGTTAGTGCAAGGCGTTCATTACTATCGTAACGCGGTGGAGAATGATCGCATCCCAGGTTTAATGCATATCAACCTGGGGGGGTATCATATCAGCGACATAAACTTTGTCGCCGCCATCGATATCGCCAAGAATAAGGTGGGTAAGGACTTAGCCAGTGCGATTTATTCAGCGCCGAATAATACATTTAAATTCTCCCAGGTACCCCGTATCGGGGTGAAAGTGTCCCGGGGAATGACCCATGATGGCCTGGGTAAATACCTCTCCCAGATAATCACCAAAGCACCAGGTCCCACCGAAAACATCGTTGAAATCCTAAAAGAAACCAGAACCGATGTGGTAGTCAACTTCCTTCCCGTGGGAAGCGAAGAAGCCACTAAGTGGTATATCGAGCAGGTACTGACCGCAGGATGTGGCTTTGTCAATTGCATTCCGGTATTTATCGCCAAGGAAAAATACTGGCAGAACCGATTCAGTGGGCAGGGACTGCCGGTAATCGGCGACGATATCAAGAGCCAGGTAGGGGCCACTATTACCCACCGTGTACTAACCAACCTCTTTGGCGACCGCGGTGTTAAACTGGAGCGAACCTACCAGCTCAACTTCGGCGGCAATACCGATTTTTTCAATATGCTGGAGCGGGAGCGGTTGGAGTCAAAGAAGATCTCCAAAACAGAGGCGGTTACCTCGCAATTGGACTATAAAATCGAGTCGGGCAACATTCACGTGGGGCCAAGTGACTATGTTCCCTGGCTTGATGACCGCAAATTTTGCCACATCCGCATGGAGGGACGCACATTCGGCGATGTCCCCCTCAATATCGAGGTAAAGCTTGAGGTATGGGACAGCCCCAACTCAGCAGGGGTGGTAGTGGATGCCATCAGGTGCTGCAAGCTGGCGATAGACCGCGGTATCAGCGGGGCTCTAATCGGACCATCAGCTTATTTCATGAAATCGCCCCCAGTTCAATATACAGACGATGAAGCAAAACGGATAGCAGAGGAGTTCATTGCCGGAGATAGCGAGTGATCCGCTACCAGCGACGCTCTTCCGAGGACTGATTGCATATATCTGGACGGGGTGATCCAAGAGGTTATCATAGGGAATGTACTCCGCGGAAGCAACAAGTAAGGAAAGCGGATACGGAGCGGCGGACATCCACAGTAGCATAGACGATGGCATGGCGAGTGTGCCAGATATCCTCGCTGCAGTGGCGAACAGAGGCGACCTGGATGTCATCGCCATCACCGACCATAATGAAATTTCAGGCAGCTACCAGGCGAGGGAGCTCGCCGCAAAGCTCAACTACCCTTTCGAAGTAGTTACCGGTATGGAGGTGAACACCATTGAGGGACACTTGCTAGCCCTCTTCATCGAGCACCCGGTCCCCGCCTACCAGCCACTGGTAACCGCTATCGCAGCGATCCACGACCAAGGCGGATTAGCCATCGTACCTCACCCTATGAACTGGCTGACAGATAGCATAAGTCAGCGTGATATGGAGAAAATGGTTAACAGCAGTGAACCGGACATATATTTAGATGGTATCGAAACAGTTAACGCTGCGATGATCAGGTGCATATCCAATCGGAGGGTGAAAAAATTTAATCTGAAATACAAGCTCGCAGAAACGGGGGGCAGTGATGCCCACTTCCTTGCCGCTGTGGGTAGTGGTCTCACCCTGTTTCCTGGCCGAAGTTCCAAGGAACTAAAAAGAAGCATCCGAGAGAGAACGACCAGGGCACGAAATGGCGCTCGGGTGAGGCTGAAGGACATAGGCCTGATTCAAATCATCAGGCAGCAGCATAGGAGTAGAGGATACTTCCTTCGTGGTGTGCTGAAGAATTCAGTCAGGCGGTTTTCTTCATGAAGATCGCTCTGGTTTCACCCTACGATTATGCTCACCCTGGTGGGGTAGCCATCCATATTACCAACCTCTATGAGCAGTTCATTGAAATGGGGCATGATGTCAGGATCATCACCCCGTTTTCCGGTAACAGAGACTCCCTCAATAATGAGGATATTATCAAACTGGGTAGGACTTTCCCCATACCCTCAGGCGGCTCTATCGCCAGGGCTACCCTATCGCCCAAGTTGTCCTCCCCGATACGGGCCATCCTCGAGCGGGAAAAGTTCGATATCATACATCTCCATGAACCACTGGGCTCCACTTTAACCATCTCTACGCTTCGCGTATCGAACACTATTAATGTGGGTACCTTTCACGCCTTTCATAGCGGCGCCAAGGGATATAGAATAATGAGTCCCTTCGTCATGAGGTGGTTTAATAAACTCCATGGCAAGATAGCCGTTTCAAAAC
>JAIWEW010000003.1:0-21828 GCA_048632005.1 bacterium | reverse complement strand
TCCCGGTCGTTCGATGTCGCCGAGACAGCCCAGGTGATGCGATTACCATCCTGCTCAATGTGTTCGAATGAATTGTCGAGATTCATTGCCCGCTCAAGGCGGAGGGCGCCCGCGGAAACAGTCAAAGAGCCTCTGGCCACGCTGTAGTTAGCGCGCCGCGTATAGAGATTGTCACCCCAGCTAACACGGAGCAGCTTGCCCGCCTTGCGCGAGGGATAGACGGAGCGAAGAACCTCGGCGTTCTTCAAGAGATCGATTCGAACCAGCGGCTCCGTCCCGGAAACTCGCGCCCTGATCCTGGCCGTTTCATACAGTTTTGGCGGCAGTTCACCGCCCATCTGTTCCCCAGTCACCGAAAAGTCGAGCAACATTCGTTGATTGCCAATTACGGCAAGTCAATGTCCTCAAAATCTTAACTGAAAATAAAAGCGCCAGCTACGAATAGCTGGCGCTACTTTACATAATGGTGGAGACGGGGGAGGGTCGAACTCCCCGTCCAGAAAAGGTTACTTCAGGATATGCTACAAGCTTAGTCGGCTATTTGCTCTCACCCAACCGTCCTCTGCCAACCGAGTACGGCTAAGCCAGTCGATAAATTCTTAGGCTATCCTTATCGACATCAGGATTGCTGCACCTCGACTACTCGTCGTCCTCCCCAGCCCATCGAGGGAGGTTAGAGGGACGTGCCTCGCTTAGCTAGCGTAGACGTAGTCGTCAGTTACTTTTTTACCACTTGTTTTGCGAGATAAGTGGCACCTCGGCCTGCAATCCCGTAGCGCTCCTTCCCTGTCGAAACCACTCGTCCCCATTTTCTTTCTTCATCAGGGAATCTTATTAAGGGTCACCAAAAGCTGTTAAAACCTTTGCTTCGCCAGCTTCATAGCACGGTCCATATCACGCTCCGCCTGGCGGCGTGACATGGATTCGCGCTTGTCATAAAGCTTCTTTCCTGTGGCAAGGCCCAGTTCCACCTTGGCGACCCCATTTTTAATGTACAATTTCAAGGGCACTATAGTGAAGCCCTTTTGTGTCACCTTACCGGCAAGCTCATTTATCTGCCTGCGGTGAAGTAAAAGCTTCCTCGGGCGTGTCGGTTCGTGATTGTCGCGGCTGCCCGCTTTATATAGAGCGATGTGAGCATTGAACAGCCATAGCTCACCGCCCTGTGGATGGGCATACGCATCGCGGATGTTTACCTGTCCCGCTCGAACCGACTTAATCTCAGTTCCGGTAAGGACAATACCAGCCTCAACGCTTTCCAGAATGGTGTAGTCGTGGTATGCTTTGCGATTGAAGCTGATTGTCTTCATATTATATTCTACCACGCCTGAAAAGCTCTTTCAAACTATGCGCTAGATGTCTTCTTTTCTCATGACTGGCGGGCTTCAACTGAGGACAACCAGGAGCGAGGATATATCACATCGGCGATCTTTATAGCAGAGCTTTGGTTGTTTCGCTTTTTATGGGAGGAATTCGCTAAGCGTCTTCGAGGGTATTAAATATCGCATAGACGCTCCTTATTATTGAGCACCAAGATGTTGGATAGCGGATTCCAGTTGCGGATCTCTTCCACTTGCGATGTCATCTATGGTGATATTGACCTCAATGTCAGGGGTCAGCCCCACCCCCTCAATCATGTGATGGTCTGGTGTCAACCATCGGGCTGTGGTTACGACCAGTGCTGAGCCATCGCTAAGCTCGCGAACGACATTGACACTGCCCTTGCCAAAGGTTTCGGTGCCGATAAGCGTTGCGCGTCCACGATCCTGGAGTGCCCCCGCGAGCACCTCGCTGCCACTGGCACTGCCACCATCAACAAGAACAACGATAGGTAGGTCAATAGCCAGCCCACCCGAGCTTGCTGTCCACTCCTTGATGATATTCCCTGCTTCATCAGCCTCATAAAGGACTATACCGCCATCGAGGAACTCGCTGGCCACATCAACTGTAACATCAAGATAACCGCCGGGGTTACCCCTGAGATCGAGTATAATACCCCATGCACCGCTTTGGATGGCATCGCTTAGCGCAGCGATCAGCTCATCCGATGTTTCGTCTGCGAATCGGGTTATCTGGATGTGGGCAATATTATCAGGCAGCATGTCCAGGTAAACGCTGTCAATCGTGATCTCCTCTCGAACGATCTCGATAGTGACGGGTGTGCTCTCATTCTGGTGCAGTATAAGGAGGATTACCGTAGTGTCTACTTCTCCTCGTACCTTCAGGACCGCTTCTATCAGGCTCATCCCAGCCGTAGGCTCGCCATCGATTTCCAGTATCTTGTCGCCGGCCCTCACTCCCTGCCTCTCCGCAGGACCACCCGCTATAGGGGAAACCACGGCCAGCTCACCATCCTCCATGGTAACAATCGCCCCAATTCCTTCGAATGAGCCTTCCAGATTGCCAGACACCAGGTCATAGCTTTCCAAATATGAGGTATACGGATCATCAAGAGCTTCAAGCATACCCTCAATAGCCCCTCTACTGAGCTCCTCAGGGTCAAGTGCATCCTGGTTGACATAATTTTCAGAAAGCAGCCACCATACTTCTTCTACGGCATGTAACTCCTCGGGAAATTCGGAGGTAGCACGCGGATCCAATAACTGAGAATAGGCGAAACCCGCTCCAAATGCGAGGAGGAAAACCAACAGTATGAGCAGAGCAATTCGCGTAGTGTTCATATTTGCCACCCCTATAAGAGCACTATATCATACGGTACTATGATAGACAAGGTGACCCTGTCTGTTTGATAGGATTATTAAGGATATAATCACAACAATGAATGGTTAGTGGTGAGAACTGATATTAGTAACATCGAAAGGCCGCTCAAAAAGAGGTGCAGGAAACTTTCTGCCGGGGGTCTGGGGGTGTCCCCCAGCTTTAAAAGTCCCCCAAGATTGAGGGATATAGGGGGTTGATTGAGAGTATTTCAGCAGTCTCATTTATCATGGATATTGAAAATGCCTGGAGGGCCATATATTTAGAGGGATGGGCAATATGCGGTTATGGTATTCGGGGATGTAAATGTAGAGCAAAGAAATAACGCAACAATTGAAAACGCCGTCGAACCGCTTGAGGATGAGTAAGATATGCCACCGCGCCAATGATACATTATGTCAAATGAAAACCCCTACTCATGTATACTATGTTACATAACCAGTATTGTGCGAACCACTTCCAGCTAGCTTCTCTGCAATCTTCTCCAGTAAGTTATTGAACCCCCATCCCTTAGCTGCTGAAATTAATACCGGCTCTTCGACCTCAATCTCACGGGGCAAGTTGCCAATATCTTCCTCACTGGGAGCTAAGAGATCGAGCTTATTAAGAACGGATACCCTTGGCTTTGCCTCCAAACCAAGCTCAGTAAGAACCTTGTCCACTGATACACACTGCTCGACAGCATTATGATGTGTTATGTCAATTACATGAAGGAGCAGGGCTGCCTCTTTCAGTTCCTCCAGGGTAGCTCCGAACGCGGCAACCACTGCGTGAGGTAGCTTCTGAATAAATCCCACAGTATCGGTAATCAGCACCTCCCCTGTGCGGGGGATGGTTACCCTTCTAGTAGTAGGATCGAGGGTAGCGAATAGCTTGTCTTCAACAAACACGTCTGCATTAGTTAGTGAATTCAGCAGGGTGCTCTTTCCCGAATTGGTATAACCAATCAAGGCGACCAGAGGTATGCCATGCCGGGTACGCTGACGCCGATAAAGAGCGCGATGCTTCCTCACACCCTCGATCTCCCTTTGAAGTCGGTGGATCTTTTGGCGAATGATACGCCGATCGGTTTCTATTTGCGACTCGCCAGGTCCCCTGGTACCAATGCCACCGCCCAGACGCTCCAGGTGGCTCCACTGCCCCGCGAGGCGGGGCAGGAGATACTCATGCTGCGCCAGTTCAACCTGAAGGCGGCCCTCATGGGTACGGGCTCTCTTGGCGAATATGTCCAAGATCAGTGCGGTGCGATCGATGATCTTGACATCGAGAGCCTTCTCAATATTTCTTTGTTGGATCGGTGAAAGTTCATCGTCGAAGAGGACCACATCATAGCCCACTTCTTCTCTAAGAGCAACGAGCTCCTCCAGTTTTCCTTTTCCCAGGTAATAGGCCGGCGTTGGCCGTTGTAGGCGCTGCACCAGTGCCCCCACCACCTCAGCTCCAGCGGTAACCGCCAACAGAGCCAGTTCCTCAAGGGAGTCCTCCACAGACCACGTATTTCTCGCTCCCTTTATTTCTACTCCTACCAATATGGCTCGCTCAATTGCAGGCCGGGTGTGATGCGTCTTTCTGGCGATGGCTATCTCCTTATGTCGACTTCCGCTTATGCCATGCCATAAGCCGTACCATGGCTTCCTCCAGGCGCTCATCAGGAATGGTCAGGGAGAGGCGAATATAACCCTCTCCATGCTTCCCATAGCCAACTCCCGGGGTTACCACGACCCCAGCCTCATCAAGTAGCGTTGTGGCGAATTCAATCGAGTTATAGCCATCAGGAACCCTGGCCCAGATATAGAGGCTAGCACGAGGGGGTTTGGCCTTTAGTCCTATCTGGTTTAATGTTTGGAGCAACCGGTCGCGGCGGCGCTGGTATATCTCATTATGTTCTGTAACGCAATCCTGGGACCCCGTTAGCGCCTCCATGGCAGCGTACTGGATCGCCTGGGGAATCCCCGAATCAAGGTTCGATTTCACCCTCCTCAGGGCATCAATAATTTCCGCATTCCCCACTGCCATACCTACCCGCCATCCTGTCATATTATAGCTCTTGGAGAGTGAGTGAATTTCCACCCCAACATCCTTGGCCCCAGCCGCCTCAAGAAAGCTAACCGGACGGTATCCATCAAAGGCCACCTCGGTGTATGGCCCATCATGGCAAACGGCAATATCATATTTATTTGCAAAGGCGACCACCCGCTCAAAGTACTCGAGTTCCGCTACTGCCGCCGTGGGGTTATTGGGATAATTAATCCATAAGACTTTCGCTTTCTGAGCAATATCTGCCGGAATACTATCCAAATCTGGTAAGAAATCGTTATCTTCAATAAGCGGCATATAATACGAAGACCCGCCAGCGAACATGGTTCCTATAGAGTAAACGGGATAGCCCGGATCGGGTACTAAGGCAATATCTCCGGGGTCGATGAAGCATAGAGCGATATGCCCGATGCCATCCTTAGCACCAATGAGAGGCAATACCTCCCTGTCTGGATCGAGAGTTACGCCAAAGCGTCCTTTATACCACTGGGCAATGTTATGGCGAAACTCGGGGAGGCCCTCTGACTCAGGATAGCGATGATTTTGGGGATCCTGCGCTGCCTGGCACAACCGCTCGATGACATGACTGGGGGTGGGGATATCCGGGTCACCGATTCCCAGGCTGATGACATCCTCCCCCTGTGCCCGCTTCTCCGCGATCTTCCTCGAGATCTCGACGAAAAGGTAGGGCGGCAGGTTTTCAATACGCTTAGCAGTTCGCATTTTTTCTCATTAAGTCCTACTTCTCAAATTTTTCTTTCAGGGCCTCAAGTACCGGGGGATCCCACATCGCCTGCTGCCAGGCTCGGGCACCGGAGAGGTCGAGCTTTTCGACATCTAGCTTCGCCCCGCTGAAGTCGGCGTCCTCAAGATCAGTCTGGGCCAATATTGCACCTGTAAGGTCGGCACCGCTGAAGAGTGTGCCCCTAAGCCTGGCACGAGTTAAATTTGCGCCTGTTAGGTTGGCATCTGAAAGGTCGGCATCGGTGAGATCGGCCCCGTGCAGGTCGGCATTTGATAAATTTGCCCGTGAAAGGTCGCAATTCAGCATATCGGCCTGTACCAGCGTAGCACCAGATAGATCAGCACCGCTTAAATCATCTCCACGCAGGTTGGCGCTGGGCATGTTAGCCCCGGCTAAATCCTTACTCATATTAACACCTCCAACTATTTTAATTGCCTGGATATGATGTATCCACGCCTAGTCAGGCCACTCACCTAAAAACACCAGCTCCGCAGGTCCGCGGAGCATTACCTCATCAACCCCGTCCCAGGAAACCGTAAGTATCCCTCCAGGCAATGATACATCGACATCTGCAGCTAGGTAGTCATGAAGTCGGGCCGCCACAGCTATTGCACAGGCACCGGTACCGCAGGAGAGGGTCTCCCCTACCCCACGCTCCCACACCCTGGCCATCACCTTTTTTTGCCCTACTACGTTTGCCACTTCAAAATTTACCCTATTGGGGAAAATGGGATGGTTTTCCACCTCCGGCCCCATTTCTAATATAGGGAAGTCTTCTACCGGTTCATCTAAGAAGCAGACGGCATGGGGATTACCCATAGAAAGACAGGTCAGAAGGAGCCTTCTGCCTTTAATAACAATGGGGTAATCCAATATTATGTCAAGTTTCTCCTCGATGACTATCGGTATCTCATCAGCCCTAAATTCAGGCTTTCCCATATCTACCTGCATAATGTCTTTGTAAGGGCGCACCTTCCTCATACCGCCTAGTGTTTCCACGGTAAGCTCGCTGGCATTAACCAGTCCTCTATCAATGGCATACCTGGCAAGGCACCTCAACCCATTACCGCAGGCCTCCGCTTCCGAGCCATCCGGGTTGAACAGGCGCATGCGCAAATCAGCAACCTTTGAAGGGATAATAACGATGAGACCATCAGCGCCAACGCCGAGGTGGCGGTGGCACATGGTTTCAGCCAGCGATGACCAATCGTGTTCTTCTCCAGCCTCTATCAATATGAAATCGTTACCCGTCGCCTGTATCTTAGCGAATCTCATTTTTCGTTGTTCCCGATTGCACGGCTAATTCAATCCTGAATTTAAATAATTTAACCTTGTCTTTGGCTATGTTGTACATTCAGAGCTTTGCCAATTCCATACCTGTATGTTTAAATACATAACCTTGGATTAGGCTTCGAATTGGCTCCTCTACACCATTCCCTACATCAAACCAGTGAATATTTTCGTCACTGGGGCGAAACCAGGCATATTGATGGCGAGCGAAGCGGTGGGTCTCATTTTTAATACGCTGCACCGCTTCATCGAGATCCAACTCCCCTTTAAGATATTGGCCTATCTGTTTATAGCCCAACCCAGACATCGAGGGCAGATCAAGAGAGTAGCCTCGCTCCACAAGCCCTTTGACTTCCTGAACCAGGCCTTGCTCCATCATACGGTCCACTCTGATATCGATTCTCCGGTATAAATTCTCCCTGGCAGTAGTAAGCCCGATCAGCAAAGTGTGAAAGATGGGCGAAAAACTTTGAAGTTTGGAGAAGGGGATCCCAGTAGTACGGAAAACCTCAATCGCCCTGATCACCCTACGGACATTTCTGGGGTCGATTTTTTGCGCCGAAGTAGGATCGATCCGTTCGAGTTCCTCATAGATCGCCATGTATCCTTCCGCCGCTGCTCTTTCCTCCATGACCCGTCTCAATTCATCATCAGGGGGAACATGAGGGATTCTGAAGCCACCTAGCAGCGCCCTCACATAAAGCCCACTCCCTCCTACTAATAGAGGTAATCTACCCCGCCGCTGAACATCCTCGATTGCCCTAATGGCCATCTCTTGGTAAAGGGCCAGGGTGAAATCTTGATCCGGGTCTACCACATCGATAAGGTGGTGTGGAACCAGGTGTTGCTCTTCGGCGGTCGGCTTAGCTGTGCCGATGCCCATACCACGAAAAACCTGGCGGCTGTCGGCGCTTACGATTTCGCCACCAAAAACCTGCGCCAGATGGATAGCTATAGCGCTCTTACCCACCGCAGTGGGGCCAACAATCGTAATAATATGGTTCATTTCTTGGTCGCCGCTGTTTGCGCCACGATAGTTAGAAACTCTTTCGCTTTCAGGCTAGCCCCCCCCACTAGGGCACCGTCGATCTCGCTCTGCCTTACATACTCGGCGATATTGGCCGCGGTTACGCTTCCTCCATATAGTATCCTTATCTCCTGTGCTGTCCCCTCGCCATAAAGCCGAGCTACTGTATTTCTAATAATAGCGATAATGGCGTTCGCTCCCTCACCTGTTTCCGCTCTGCCGGTACCAATAGCCCAAACAGGCTCATAGGCGATAACCATCCCAATAAGCGATTCAATGCCATTAAGCGCTCCTCTCACTTGCCTGGTTACCACCTCCTCAGTCTTACCGGCCTCCTTCTGCTCAAGCTGCTCCCCAACGCAAAGGATAGGGGTTAGCTCTACGGCGAGCGCTGCCCGAATTTTGCCGTTCACTACCTCGTCGGTCTCCCCGAAGTATTGCCTGCGCTCAGAGTGACCGAGAATGACATACTCACAAATTCCGGAAAGCATCAAGGGTGAAATCTCACCGGTATAGGCACCCTGCTCCTTAAAGTGCATATTCTGTGCCCCAACCTTGATAGACGAGCCCAGGAGAAGCTCCTTGACCAAAGGCAACGAGAGGAAAGGGGGGCAGATTACTGTCTCCACGCCTGTTATACGTTCAAGCCCTTCTCTCATCTCCTTTACCAGGGCTGAGGCCTCTGCCAGCGTGGTATTCATCTTCCAGTTGCCAGCGATCATGGGTGTTCTCATTTCATGCTCCAAATTTCCTAAGCTTTAGGGCATTAGCTAAGGCCAAAGGCATTATCTGAGTTGCGGGAAACCTTCCCAAGGCACCGCCAATACAGGAGCGCTCTGAGAATTCTGTCACCCCATCGGGCGGGCACAATTTGGAGTACAGTAACAAGGGGACGGGATGCCAGCTGTGGGCCTTTAATACTGCTGGGGTCGAGTGGTCTCCGGTAACCACAATAACATCTGGTTCACTATCTCTTACCTGCGGTAAAAAGGTATCAACCTCCTCTATAATGCGCGCCTTCCTCTCAAAGTCGCCATCCTCACCGGCAGAGTCAGCCTGCTTTATGTGAATATATATAAAATCATACTCCATGTAATATCGAGTGAATATATCGAATTCATGTTCAATGCTGGCACATATTGGCAAAGATGTCATGCCCACAAGTTTAGCCAGGCCCAGGTACATGGGATAGGCAGCAATGGCTGCTGCCTTCAGCTTATATATCTCGTTAATCGTGGGCAGGTCTGGGTGCTGGGAAAAACCCCGCAGTAGCACCATGTTTGCTGGATGGTAATCAGCAAGCTTTGCCCTCGCCCGAGCGATAAATTCATTGGCAATTTCCGCTGCCTTTTCAGCCTCAGGAGAATGAGCAATAACAACTCTTGGTGGCAATCCTTCCTGCTGTGGATCAGAATCGTAAAGATCGCTTAAGAACCCCTCCCCATGGAAAACTGCTGCAAAACGGTGCTCCCTCACCGGAGAGACGGATATCGATACACCGTCGATATTCATCCCGTCCAGCAACCCGCATAATTCGATGCAAGTCTCTGTAGAGATCCGCCCTGCCCGGCGATCGGTGATGAGGCCATCACCGTCCACAGTGCAGAAATTACCCCGAGCGGCGACGTCACCTGCTTTAAGCTCGAGGTCGATGCCCAGAGCCTCCACAACACCACGGCCTACAGTGAATTGCAGGGGGTCGTATCCAAAGAGAGCGAGATGGCCAGGGGCACTGCCCGGGGTGATCCCCGGAGCAATGGGATCGATCATTCCACAGATACCCTCTGTGGCCAGTTGATCGAGATTGGGGGTGTCAGCACTTTCCAGCTCTGTCTTACCCGTCTCAGGATGCGGCAGCCCTCCTAGGCCATCGATAACCAGTAATACGATTCTGGAGGGAGTCGGTCTGGCAAGCTCTTTTATTTGCTCAAGCCCGATCATCCAGCCTCCTTGTCCTGCAGTACCACCACTCCAGGCAGAGTTTTTCCCTCAAGGAACTTTAATGAGGCCCCTCCACCGGTAGAGATATGGCTCATCTTATCTGCCAAACCCATCTCCACTATAGCCTCAGCAGTTGAACCGCCACCAATGACGGTAGTTGCATCCAAACCTGCCAGTACGTTCGCCATAGCCTCGGTACCCTTGCTGAACTTGGAAAACTCGAATACTCCTACCGGTCCATTCCAGATGATCGTTTTACTCTTGCGCAGCTTGGCCTCAAATAGCTCGATGGTGCGTGGCCCTATGTCCATAATATACCAACTGGCAGGTATGTTGTCCACAGACACAGTCCTGGACCTGGCATCAGAGGCGAATTTATCGGCAACCACCACATCACTGGGTAAAAGGAGATGAACTCCCTTCTCGGCAGCTTTCTCCATCAACAACTTGGCCAAGCCCACCTTATCCTCCTTCACCGATGATTGGCCAACATCATATTGTAAAGCCCTTAGAAAGGTGGAGCTCATGCCACCGGCAATAAGCAGGGAATCCACCTTATCAAGTATATACTCTAAAACGCCGATTTTGCTGTTTATCTTTGCCCCGCCAATGAGCGCAGCGAAGGGACGCTCCGGATCATTTAAGGCCTTGTCCATTACATTTATCTCTTTCTCCATCAATAAACCGGCGACAGCAGGAAGATATTTCGTCACGCCTACAGTGGAGGCATGTGTTCTGTGGGCTGTACCGAAGGCATCATCGACATAGACGTCTGCAAGTCGGGCGAGCGCCTCAGCAAAGCCGGAGTCATTTGTCTCCTCCTCAGGGTGAAAGCGCAAGTTCTCCAACAGGAGAATGCCCCCCCCCTTTAGCCTATCCACTGCTTCCTCGACCTGGGGACCGATACAATCCACTGCCATCCCGACAGGTGAGGCTAGAATCTCAGAGAGACGCCTGGCTACTGGAGCGAGCCTTAGCCCATCGACCACTTTCCCCCCGGGACGCCCCAGATGGGAGCAGAGAATCACCTTAGCTTCCCTATCGGTGAGATACTTGATGGTCGGGAGCACCTCCAGAATGCGGGTATCATCGCTAATGGTTCCCGTATCTATATCTAAGGGAACGTTGAGGTCAACTCGGACCAGCACCCGTTTTCCGTTGACATCTATATCCCTTAAGGTCTTCTTATTCATTTTCCCTCCTTGCGCTCCAGCCTTTCCTTTATCGCTCTCACTTCCGCAACTACCGCCGGATCGGCATCGAAGACACTTTTCCCGCTCAGATCAGCCTCCCTGATCTTTGGGTTATAGTTGATGAAGCCAAGCACCTCAAAATCAGGCATGTTGCTCGTAATAAACTGGCGGTCTGTATCGCTTTGGGTCTTAGAGCCCACTATATAGTACCTCTTGATACCCAGATCTCCTATCAGTCCTTTAATCGCCTCCGCCGTCTGAATACTCCTTCTCCCTGGCTCGACGACGATGATTAAGATATCCACCGCCCGTGCAGTCCCGCGACCGATATGCTCCACTCCAGCGTCCATATCCATGATAACCACATCGGACTCCCTAAAGAGAAGGTGACTCATCAGGCTTTTGAGGAGAGCGCTCTCCGGGCACATACAGCCACCCCCTCCTGACTTGACCGTGCCCATGATGAGCAACCTGATTCCATCTATTTTCACCGAGAATCGCTCAGGGATGTCATCAACCCTGGGGTTCAGCTTGAAGAATGGGGCTCCACTTCCCGGCTTGGCCCCGGTGCGCTCCTCGATGAGATCTGCCATTTCAGCTATGGGGGTGATTTGTTGTGCCTGAGCCTGAGTAAGACCGAGAGCCATGGCGAAATTGGCATCTGGGTCAGCATCGATGGCGATTACAGTCTTACCCTCAGCGGCATAGAGGCGTGCCAAAAGGCTTGCCAGGGTTGTCTTTCCTACACCCCCCTTTCCAGTGATCGCTAGTTTAATCATTTTTCAACCTCACTAGTTTTTTCCAAGTTTCATATTGACGTCAGATTTCGAAGCCAGCTTATCGATGACCGCCCTCAGAGATTTTACCTTGGCCTATACGCTGGAATCATTATGCCGACCATTGTGATAATTATCAAGATGCCGTGTTCAAAGAGACCTTCGGATACCGTTTCAGTAATCGCTGATATCATTGTGGACTACTGAACGGCACCTATAATAAAAACATCAGGTGCGCAAGTGGCACCTGATGTTCTTGTTTCGAGCTTTATACTACGTTTCATTGGGTATAAACCTTATTATTTTAAAGGGCTGCTCCACTTTTTATCTATGCTAGAGGAGTGAGTTCTGGGATGGAGAGAATGGTCTATAGACTTGATTTACCTCTTTGCTTGCGTCAAACGAATGAGATCTGGAAAGGACGAAATAATCCGCTGGGTGATCCCATCGGTGTCCAGATTATACTTAGCGCGGAGGATTTCCTGAGAACCATGCGTAACGAACTCATCAGGTAGCCCGATGCACTCTAATCGAAGATCTGATATATGGGCGGTTTTCAAAAGCTCGTCAACTACGCTGCCGAATCCACCGCAAAGAGCGTTCTCCTCCACCGTGACCACCCGCCTGGTGCGGCGAGCCACGTCAAGGATCAGTGATGAGTCCAGGGGCTTGACGAAACGTGCATTAACCACAGTGCATTGAACGCCCTTTTCTGCCAGCCTCTCAGCCGCCTCCATGGCAGGTGCTACGGTAACCCCGATAGCAAGAATGCTGACATCATCTCCATTGCGGAGCACCTCACCCTTCCCAATGGGTACTTCTTCCCATATGTCATCCAGCGGTACACCCGACCCCGAGCCTCTGGGATAGCGAAGCGCAAATGGGCGTTTCGCCCTTACCGCGGTATTAAGCAAGTGCTGAAGTTCGTTTTCATCCTTGGGAGATGCAAGCACCAGATTAGGGATAAAGCTAAGATAGGAGAGGTCGAATATGCCCTGGTGGGTCTTACCATCATCGCCTACTATACCTCCACGATCGATGGCAAAGATCACCGGCAGGTTCTGTATACAAACATCGTGAATTATCTGGTCCAGGGCGCGCTGGAGGAAAGTAGAGTATACCGCGACAATTGGGATAAAACCACGGGTGGCTAGCCCCGCGGCGAATGTTACTGCATGTTGTTCACAAATGCCAACGTCGAAGATTTGTTTTGGGAGCTCTTTGATGAGAGGACTTAGCCCGGTACCTTCAGGCATCGCTGCTGTGATAGCGATTATCTTAGGATTCTCCCTAGCGAGACGAAGAACGGTTTGGCCAAATACGTCGCTATATGAAGGGCCGTTCACCTTATTACCGTTATTTGGAGACACACCATGAAAACCGATAGCATCATCCTCAGCAGGGAGATAACCTTTACCTTTTGTTGTGACCACGTGAACCAGAATAGGCCTTTTAACATATTGTTTGACATGATTTAGAGTCGTTTCAAGCTCATTGAGATCATGCCCGTCAATAGGCCCAATGTAAGTAAAGCCAAGCTCCTCCCAGAACATAGATGGAATGATTAGACCTTTAACACCTTTCTTTACCCTGCCTCCCACCAACCGAAGTGAATTTGTTCGGGGCAATCTAGTTGCTACATGCGATGCCTCTGACGTAGCTCGATAGTAGCGGTGGTCGAGCCTTAACCGAGAGAATAGTCTGGACAAGGCGCCAACACTGGGGGAAATCGCCATCCCATTGTCATTGAGGACCACGATGATCCTGGTGCCAAGGTGTCCCGCCTGATTTAGGGCTTCAAAAGCCATCCCCCCTGTCAGCGAGCCATCGCCGACTACTGCAACGACGTTATAACTTTCTCCCGCAAGGTCGCGGGCAACCGCTATACCCAAGGCCGCCGAGATGGCAGTTGATGCATGCCCGGCACCGAAAGGATCATGAGGGCTTTCCTCCCTGTCGGTGAATCCACTGAGACCGCCATACTGGCGAATAGTAGAAAAGGCCTCTCTGCGTCCGGTGAGAAGTTTGTGAGCATAGCTCTGATGCCCTACATCCCACACGATCTTATCACGGGGGCTTTCGAAAATGCGATGTAGTGCTATGGTGAGCTCTACTACACCAAGGCTGGAAGCGAGATGCCCGCCATTGGCATCTATTGTAGTAACAATCCTTTGCCGCATTTCACCGGCAAGCTGTTCTAACTGACTAAGAGTAAGCCCTCTCAAATCAGCAGGTTCATTGATGCTATCCAGAATCACGGTGTTACTCTCTGTTACTTTCATTGAAACAAAGCTATATTAGCACTGAAGGCCGAGAGCTCTCAAGGAAACCTTATCTCCTCTAGTGCTCGTACCTTCTCCAGGCGCTGGGCATGCCTGCCCCCTTCAAACTCAGCAGCGAGATACACTTTAACGATCTCTTTAGCCAGTCCCTCACCTACTACCCACTCTCCAAGGCAAAGGACATTTGCATCGTTATGCGCTCTGCTGCGCTGGGCACTGAAGGTATCGTGACAGAGAGCAGCACGGATTCCGGGAATCTTATTAGCCATAATGCTCATACCTATACCTGTACTGCACACCAGGATTCCATGGTCCATGCGCCCCTGGGCAACTGCCTGGGATACATTGCCCCCTATATCGGGATAGTCCACGGAACAAGTATCGTAACAGCCAAAATCCTCGTACTCATGCCCTAACCCCGAAAGGAGTTCCATAATTTGCTTCTTTAAATTCAGCCCACGATGATCGCAGCCAATAGCAATCCGCATTAGCCTTCCCTGATCAAAGCTCCGCATGCCCTCTCGATATCCTCACCGCTTATAGCTCCTTCCCTGATAATCATGGGGGACTCACCGGTGAGGTCTATTACCGTAGAAGCGATGCCTCCCGGGCACTCACCATCGATGATGAGATCCACCCTCTTCCCAATTTGATTATGAACCTCCTCGGCCGTCAATGGGCTAGGGCTACCGGTAATGTTGGCACTTGTGCCGGTGATGGGGACGCCTAGCCCCTCGATTAGGACTATAGGAGTAGGATGAGACGGTACCCTGACTGCAATTTTATTGCTCTTCCCTGTAATCAGAGTTGATACCGAAGAAGCCTTGTACAAAACCATGGTTAAACATCCAGGGAGGAAACACTCTGCCAATTGCCATGCGACCTCAGGGACATCCCTTGCCACGGAGGTAATTTGGGAGATATCGGCAAGGAGCAGGGGAAGGGCGAGGTGGTGAGGTCTGCACTTAGCCTGATAAACCCTCAGGACAGCGCTATCGTTAAAGGCATTGGCGCCCAGCCCATAGACGGTATCCGTTGGAAAGGCGACTATCCCCCCCTTCTTCAGGATGTCAATCGCCCGATGAGTCTGCCCCTCCATCTTGACGCCAGTATAACACAGTGTTAAGCTTTGGTCGAGGATTTGGCAGTCTATGGAGGGGAAAAAGGATAGCTTTCGCGTAGCAACCAGCGATGACCTGGAGGTCTCCACATACTTGGAGATCGCCAAACAGAAGGCTGGCGAGCAACCCATCGTGGAGAAATCGCCGGAGTTGGAACGCGAGGCGGTGGTGGTGATAGACTTCGGATCGCAATACAGCATGCTCATTACCCGCAGAGTACGGGAATGCAATGTCTACAGCGAGGTATTGCCCTACGACACCCCCTGGCAAAGGATATCCTCCATTAAGCCCAAGGGATTCATCTTCTCAGGGGGCCCAGCCAGCGCCTACGACGCTGGTGCACCGCTTGCCTCGGCTAGTATTTACGAGAGCCATCTCCCTATACTGGGCATTTGCTATGGCATGCAAGTGCTCACCCATCAGTTTGGCGGTAGGGTGGCTATAGGGACGAACCACGAATACGGTCATGCTATCCTACATCAGAGTGCTGAAGGGTCACCCATTTTCGCTGACTTGCCACCATCCTTCACTGTCTGGATGAGCCATGGCGATGAGATTATAGAGATGCCCCCTAGCTTCGCTACTCTGGGTTACACAGAAAATTCCCCTATCGCCGCCATGGGTAATGATCATGGGATAATTGGAATACAGTTTCACCCGGAGGTAGCTCATACTCCTCAGGGAAAGGAGATACTGAAAAACTTTTTATACCGAATATGTGATTGCACTGGCAACTGGACCCCGGGTAACTTTATCACAGAGAGCGTAGCTAAGATTAGAGAGCAGGTAGGGGATGGCCGGGTTATCTGTGCCCTCTCCGGCGGTGTCGACTCCGCAGTAACGGCAGCGCTGATTCACCGTGCTATCGGCGATCAGTTAACCTGCATCTTTGTTAATAACGGCCTCCTGCGCCAGGAGGAGGCGAAGCGCACCATCAATACCTTCCAGCGCAACCTAAAGATGAACATCATCCACATCGATGCCACCGACAGGTTTCTCCAACGACTTAAGGGAGTTACCGATCCTGAAATGAAACGCCGCCTGGTAGGGGAGGAATTCATCCGAGTATTCGAGGAAGAGGCTGCCAGGATGGGAAGGGTGGATTTCCTGGCTCAGGGAACCCTTTACCCCGATGTTATCGAGAGCGTTACTCCGGAAAACAGGGCAGCGGCGAAGATAAAGACCCATCACAATGTAGGTGGTCTGCCAGCAAAGATGACCTTTTCCCTCATCGAGCCTCTTCGCTACCTTTTTAAGGATGAGGTGAGAAATGTGGGACTCGCCCTGGGCATGCCAGAGGAGATGGTATGGCGACAGCCCTTCCCTGGACCGGGGTTGGCGATAAGAATTATCGGTGAGGTGACCGGGGAGAAGCTGGAGATATTACGGGCTGCCGACTGGATCGTTATGGACGAGATCAAGAAGGCAAATCTATACGCAGAGCTGTGGCAGAGCTTCGCTATCTTGACCGATACCAGGAGCGTTGGCGTAATGGGGGACCATCGTACTTATGGCTATCTAATTGCGATCCGCGCTGTAACCTCGGAGGATGCAATGACCGCCGACTGGGCCCGCCTCCCATATGATCTACTTGCTCGCATCTCAAATCGCATCGTCAATGAGGTCCCCGATGTGAACCGGGTGGTTTATGACATCTCCTCAAAACCACCGTCAACTATAGAATGGGAATGAGAAAAGGAGGTACAAATGACTAACGATTCTGACTATGACGATGATGGGTCCCTGGAGATAGAGCTAGATCTGGAGATGTTACGAGAAGACCTGATTGGGGAGCTTCAAGCGATTAACCAGTATCAGGAACACATTGACACCATAGAGGACGAAGAGGCAATAGAAGTCCTGGAGCATATTCGTGACGAGGAAAAGGAGCATGTAGTTAAGCTTACCAAGCTTATTAGGAAGCTCGATCCACTACAGGCCGAGATGTTTAAAAAAGAAGGGCTATAACTCACGGTAAAGGTAGTGAGTTAGATGTCAATGGAGGAAGTGGAAGACAGTAGCGTTATGTCTGTTCGGGATAGCTTCACTTGGGTGTCTCATGACGGGTACAGCAAGCGAAGTGCTTGAGCAGGACCTCGGGCTGTTTATTAGCTCATGGTATTCCATTGCGATCGCTGTCTTTGTAAGCGCATCATGGTATGCAATTAGTGGTAGGCCGCTGAAAAGAGGTGCAGGATACTTCATGCCGGGGGTCTGGGGGTGTCCCCCAGCTCTAATAAATCCCCCAAGATTGGGGGATTAGGGGGTTGAAGGAGACTATTTCAGCAGTCTCATTAGGTTTCGGTTGCCGCGTAAAGCGAGGAACGTATCACTGGAGAATGAATAGTTGCTCAAGATAATGGTCATCGGTGGAGGGGCCAGGGAGCATACCCTGGTTTGGAAGCTCAGCCAGAGCTCCGACGTTGGGGAAATTTATGTCACGCCAGGGAATGCGGGCACCGGGCTCACCGCTAATAACCTGGACATTAAACCTGCCGAGCTTGAGCTCCTCGCCCAAGCAGCACAAGAACGAAGGATCGATCTTACTGTGGTGGGCCCGGAAGCTCCGCTTGCTGAAGGTATCGTCGATCTTTTTCAACGTTATGGTCTCCCCATCTTCGGTCCTACTAAAGAGGCAACGAAGATCGAATCGAGCAAGGTTTTCGCTACGGAGCTGATGCAGAGATATGGTATACCCTGCGCGCGGAGCCGAAGTTTTTCATCGTTTGTCGAGGCCAAAGATTATGTCAAGAACCAGCAACCCCCTATCGTGGTCAAGGCTGACGGACTGGCGGCGGGTAAAGGCACAATCATGGCAAATTCCACCGCTGAGGCACTAGCAGCGCTATCAGAGATCATGGAGAAACGCATCTTCGGCAAAGCTGGCGATCAGGTTTTAGTGGAAGAATGCCTGATGGGGAAGGAAGTGAGCCTACTTGCTTTCACTGATGGCAGAACCGTTGTTCCTATGGTACCCGCCTGCGATTACAAGAGGGTATTCGATGGCGATGAGGGTCCGAATACCGGCGGCATGGGAAGCTATAGCCCACCCGGTTTCTTCGATGAAGAGATGATAAACAGGGTGAATGACACCATCCTTAAACCTACGATACAGGCAATGGCAAAGGAGGGCAAGCCTTATAAAGGCGTTCTCTATGCTGGGATTATGCTGACAGAAGATGGGCCAAAGGCCTTGGAATTCAATGCCCGGTTTGGCGACCCAGAGACCCAGGCGATGCTCCCGCTTCTTAAAAGCGATCTGGTGGACATCATGTTGGCAGTGATCGATGAGCGACTGGACAGGATCGAAATAAAGTGGAGCAATGAAGCCTGTGTTGGGGTCGTAATGGCATCAGGTGGATATCCCGACAGCTATAAAACAGGCTTCCCTGTCGAGGGATTAGATAAAATTGACGATGACATTCTTGTGTTCCATGCCGGAACAAAAGTAAGCGATAGCACAATATGTACTGATGGTGGAAGGGTACTCACTGTTGCGGCAACGGGCAGAAACATCGCTGAGGCAAGGGATAGGGTATATACTAATATCCCGAGCATTCATTTTGAGGGTTGCCAATACCGCAATGACATCGGGGCTAGAGAGGTGCCCCATGAAGTCCTATGATGTTATAGTTATCGGTGCCGGTCCTGCTGGTGCTACGCTCGGCTATGAGCTGGGCCGCAGGGGGCTAACAGTGCTTATCCTTGAGAAAGAGAAGCTACCCCGATACAAGCCCTGCGCCGGTGGTATCACCCGTAGGGCTGCCAGCTTGTTAAATTTTGATATTAGTTCGGTTACCGAGGGAACAGCTTACGGCGCTAGAATTACATATCAGCTCAGCGATGAGTGTATTAAGCGTCACAAGGAACCCTTGCTCTATACAGTGATGCGAAGCAAATTCGATCATTTCCTCGTTCAGAAGGCTCAAGAAGAGGGCGCGACGGTGAGGGATGGCGTGCGTGCTAATCATATAGAGATAACAGATTCTGCGGTCGAGGTGATGACCTCCGTAGGCACCTTTACTGCTAAAATTGTCGCCGGTGCCGACGGTGCCAAAGGTATGGTAGCCAAAAATGTAGGGTTGATCGGGGATGCCGAACATAATCTCGCCATTCAACAGGAAGTCTACATAGCCGCGAACAAACTAACCGATTGGGATTCCCTTGTTTGGCTGGATATTGGACATATACCAGGAGGCTATGGGTGGGTTTTCCCTAAAAATGACCACCTATCGGTCGGAGTTGGAGGACCTATTCATTTTTCAAAAAGGCTGAAACCTTACCTGGAACGGATTCTGCACCACCTGGGCGACTACCAGGTTGCTAATTCAACCGGCCACCTCATGCCGGTGCGAAAGCGAGGAATGGCTATTCAGCGGGGCAATGCTCTATTGCTGGGCGATGCTGCCGCCTTAGTTCACCCCCTTACCGGAGAGGGTATTTATTACGCGATTAGAAGCGCACAGCTTGCTGCGCCGGTAATCGCGAGTACATTACAAAATAATACTATTGACCTGAGGGACTATGAACAGGCAGTGGATGCACAGTTAATGCCCAGTATCGAGTCAGGTCGGGTCCTATCGGACCTTTTCACCAAATCTCCGCGTTTCTATTTCAATTTAATGAAAGGGGACGACCGCATCTGGAGCTATGCCTGTGATGCCCTGCTGGGCGGCCGGCCTACTTATGCTTAATCTTTTATGATAGGAGATACGATATGCCATTAGTCGGTGTAGTGATGGGAAGCAAGTCAGACGAGTCATTGATGCAGCCAGCGCTGGATACATTACAGCAACTGGGCATCGAATATGAGGTCCTGGTCATCTCCGCGCATCGCAACCCGGAGAAGACACGGGAGTACGGGTTGGAGGCAGAGCAGCGGGGTCTTGAGGTTATTATCGCCGGTGCGGGTAGAGCGGCGCATCTTCCCGGCGTCCTTGCCAGTTGGACCACCCTTCCTATAATTGGCGTCCCACTGGGGACAAGCGAACTCCTGGGGGTAGACTCACTCTACTCCATAACTCAGATGCCTGCCGGGGTCCCCGTGGCTTGTGTTGCTATAGATGGTGCAAAGAATGCAGCTCTCCTTGCAGGGGCTATCCTAGCGTTGAAGTATGAAAGAATCAGAGAAATCTATAAGGAGTACCGGCGAATCCTGTCAGAAGGCCATAGCGAACCACCATCCCAGTAAAACAAATCAAAGCTAGAAGAGAGTTAAGAAATATGATTGAGCGATATTCAAGACCCGAGATGAAAAAGATCTGGTCCGATGATTCGAAGTTCGAAAAGTGGCTCCAGGTGGAGATTGCCGTCTGTGAGGCCTGGGCCGAAGTAGGGGCCATACCCAAAGAGGCTATCCCCAAAATTAAAAAAGCCCGCTTTGACGCGAAACGGTACGATGAGATACTTATAAAAACGCACCACGATATGACTGCCTTCCTCGGCGCGATAGCGGAGAGCCTGGGGGAGGAAAGCCGCTTCATTCACCTTGGGCTGACATCATCGGATATTATGGACACTGCCCTCAGCATGCAACTGGTAGCAGCATCAGACATCCTGGCTCAGGGCGTAACCGAGCTTATCGCAGTACTAAAGGAGAAGACAAAGGAATATAAACATACGATTATGATGGGACGCACCCACGGCGTGCATGCCGAGCCTACGACCTTTGGCCTGAAGCTTGCTATTTGGTTCGAGGAGATGAAGAGGAACGAGCAACGGCTCGCCGAAGCGAGAAAGGTTATCGCTGTAGGCAAGATTTCCGGGGCTGTGGGCACCTATGCTACAGTCACCCCTGAGGTCGAAACTATCACCTGTGCTAAATTGGGACTGGAAGCAGCTCCCATCTCCAGCCAGATCGTGCAGCGCGACCGCCACGCCCAGTTTGTAACCACATTGGCCATCATCGCAAGCTCGCTGGATAAATTTGCCACCGAGATCAGGGGACTGCAGCGAACCGAGACTTTGGAGGCAGAAGAACCCTTTGAAGAGGGGCAGACCGGCTCATCGGCGATGCCCCACAAGCGCAATCCGGAGCTCTGCGAGCGCACCTCGGGCCTGGCAAGATTGGTTCGGGGGCATGCCCTGACATCTCTGGAGAACATCACCCTATGGCATGAGCGGGACATCAGCCACTCATCCAACGAGCGAATCATCCTCCCCGACTCCTGCCTGGTGCTGGACTATGTCCTGCACATCTTTACCTATGTAATGAAGGGGCTACGGGTCTACCCGGAACACATGAAGGAGAACCTGGAAATCACCAAGGGATTGGTCTTCTCACAACGGGTTATGCTGGCGCTCATCGATAAGGGGCTCAGCCGTCAGGATGCTTATGGGATAGTGCAGCGCAATGCGATGAAGGCGTGGAAAGAAAGGATAAGCTTTTTCGACCTGCTAAACGCTGACCCTGATGTTGGTAAGCACCTATCCAAAGCTGAACTGGAGGGCATCTTCGATTACGGCCACTTCCTGCACCATGTGGATGATATATTCAAGCGTCTGGGGTTGGAATAGGGCATGTGAGATAGCCGAGTGGGGGATTTGGAGAGGGAACTGTAAAAGGAGTTAGCTGTGACTAGAGACTATCGTATAAGGTTTGACAATGTAAAACTAGAGGTAGTAGAGCAGTGCCTAAAGTTGTTCGAACATCTTTACAAGCGTACAACTTTGCCAGCGAATTTTGCAATAATGATATC
>JAIWEW010000002.1:0-27729 GCA_048632005.1 bacterium | reverse complement strand
GCAACTTCTTATTCTTCCCCCGGGGGAATTAACCACCAGAGCCAGCTCAGGGCATCACTCACTATGCCCCAGAACCACTCTTTACCGAATCTGTGGCCCATGCGAGCTCCTATCCATCGATCGAAGGCCTTCCAGTACAACACAGAGACGAACTCTTTCACGCCACTCGTGCCATCTGGATACGTTCGGACTGCGTCGCACGCAGGCGAGGGTTAGTCTTTAGCCGCTTGAGCAGCTGGTGCGACACACGCTGCACGTACCAGCTGTTGGCATTCTTGTTACCTGTGTTCATCAGTGCACTGGCGGCACCTAGAACTCCAAGGCCAGCCCTTTCGTCCAACCACAGGATCCCGTTGGCTCTATCCGGGCAGAACATGTAGGGGATGGTGTTACCGTTGGGAAGGGTCCCGAAGGTGTCAGGGTGTGGTTGAGGAAGGACGCCGGCTGGGGTATTGCGAATACGCTTGCTTGACATTTGTATCTCCTTTGTTGCCCGCCCCTGCGGGTGGGCCCTAGTTAAGAGCCGTAGGCTCAATGGAGGGGGAGAGGCCGAAGCCCCTCCCCCAGTCAGGACAGCGGTCTTACGCTATCTTAACTTCCACGGGAACCAGTTCCAACTCTTGCCGCTTCGCAGCAGCATAAATTGGAGCTACACGGCTTGCCAACTCCGCCAATGAGCCTGCGCGCACGTTCTGGCGGCTGGTCTCGCCATTGATGGGCAGTTCAAAGGAAGCAACGAAGCGAGCTCCACCAAGAGCTAACACGGAGTCCTTAACGGTTTTGCCGTTAGGGAGTGTCAGTTCCAACACTGCAGGCGCTGCGGGCAAGCGATCGCTATCAGCCAAGCCCATAACGTCTTTGGTGTGTGCGATGGATTGTGCCACGAACTTGCGCTCCTCAAAGCGAAGAGCGGAGTTCTCACGCCACTCAGCGATCTGAAGGTTAGCAACTTCACGGGCACCCTCATCACCAACACGCTGGGCAATCTCCGTGACCACTACGTCATGGTAGGTGCCCTTTGAGAAGGTGGTGAAGTATCCGGCAGCGAACATCAGAGCCCACTGGTGTAAGCAGCGGGTGTATTCCTTGCCGGTCTTAACGAACTTGGGCTTGTCGCTCGTACCGGTGTTTCGGTACTCGAGATGACCCAAGCACGGTGTAACACGCTCGATGGTCGCCATGGTGCCAGAGAAGCTGTCCGGTTGTTTGGTCAGCGACTTCTGTCGGCAAACACCTTCTTCGACGTAGTGGACATTGCCGTCAGGGCTGGTGATATGCCCGTCAGTGCCTACGCCACCAGCGGCGAATAGCGCGAAGCCACGTGCCATGCGGCGGATTTCACCCCGCTGTTCAACATGGATACGTGTCTCGGGGGAGATCTTTGAGGTGCTGTGTACCAATGCCTCTAGATCTTCGGTGTCTTCAACCTCGACCAGCGCGAGCTGGATGTCAGTTAAGCTCAGGGCCTCCAGGGAGGACTCAAACTCACCACCGATTCCGAGTGCTTCTTTGGTAATGTTGATACTGGACATGTGTTTCTCCTTTTCGTTAGGGAGTACGGGTTGCAGCTCAGCAGGAGCTACCACTGTTGGCTCTATGGCTAGAGCCTTCGCTGTTAATTCCACAGGTTCCTCACCCATAGAGTCTATACGCGTGATTAATGTACTAATCTCGCCAGCGTCACCATCAGCCTCAACTAAGGCCTGTAGTTGGGCTTCTAGCATTGCTTTAGTACTATCGACCATTCGTCACTTTCCTTTCCCCAGTCACTTGGTGCAGCCTTTTTATTGCTGCTCCACTGAGTGGGATATACGCCTGCTGACAGAACACAATGTGCTCTCTCTCACCAGGTGTTAGCTTAGCCATAGCCTTGGCTGTGACCAGCTGCGGGTTGGGTGTGATGTGCTTGTCTAACATATGCACACCTCCTTATAGGTAGTCATACACATGCATGCATACACCACACATGTGTATGCCACACCACACACCACGTATGCATAGCAGTGATGTGTGGTATGGCTATAGACCTAGCCTGTGTGCCACACCATACATGTGTATGAAGTAGCGTATGCTACGCTTGCCTGACCCATAACTCTGTCTATATGCAAAGCGTACCTTCCTACCTGCCCACCTAGTGAGTACGCATGCACCATCATGCTTCCATGCACGTACACACAGTGGACCAACAGCACGAGTACATGTATCGTATTGTGTATCACTGTACTCACTGAAGATCCACCACCATGCCTCGGCTGTGTGGTCCCCTTCGTCCCACTCCACACCTTGCCAACCACGGATGGTCCATAGGACATAGCCTACGAACCAGTACACTAACCTTGCTAACATGTGTTATTCTCCTTTCACTATGTGTTGCACATTACATCAATCATAATGCGCTGTGCGGACGGGTCTAGCTTGATGCATGCACCAGCAATGATCAGTGCTGTACGCATGCCACCAGACCACATTGTGTCCTTAATATCATCTATAGCTAAGGACACCCTTACGCTTGCAACTGATGTATCACCCATCCTACGTATCAACCAGTGATACCTCAGCTCCAACCCTGCAAGCACGAGTATGCGACCATCCTTCCATCCATAACCCATGTGTCTCACCTCCTTTCATAGGGTATATGCCTACACCATGTATGTGTAAGCGAAGTCAGTAATCCACCGCCAGAAGAGCTCAGGCAGTGTGCCCACATCAGTGAGCATGTGCTTGTCTAAACAGTACACTCTTATGATACGCCACATAGCTATATCACCTCCTTGATGGCTAACCATAACCAATAGGCCCCTAAGATCACTACTGCTCCAATGAGTAGGTGCAGGAGGCTCACGGGGTTTCCGAAGACCGATACGTGCCCTAGCATGATGTAGCTCCTTTCGCTATATACATTAAGGGGTGGGGGTTCACTTTTCAACATACCCACACCCCCCTTACACCTTCTCACAGCCCAGCAAAGAAATCACCCCCAGCTAAAAACAGAACAGTTGTTCTTTAACCACGCTATTTGGTCATACAACCACCATTTAAGGATGCCCCTTTGACAAGATATACCTTGTCAGAATAATTCCTAATGACAAGATAAACCTTGTCAAAACCGGCGCCAAAGGGTATAAAAAATTGGGAAATTGACGAAAACCGCCTTTAAAATGCCGTTGAACCGCCGTTTATACCCGGCAGGGCCCCTTATGCCCGTATAATGCCCAAAAGCTTTCACTGCCAGTGAAAACTATTCGTAGAAAGCACTAAGGGAATTAGTACTTAACACAAGCTTTCTCCAGTAATGTAGCCTTGACACTACATTGTTGCCCATAACGTGCAACACCGTAGGCTGGGGACGACATTAGCGACATGCTTGCGACAGATCTTGCGACACCATGAAGATTGGGATCCGGACTCCCAGATTACCTTATATTGCGCTTATGTAGAATTATGTACGTATTTCTACAATGAAGCACACAAGGGGATTATTATAATCCTAATTTGTGGAGTGAGACTGCATAGATTTACCTGAATCTATGGTATTTGGCAAATCTACACATGACCAGCGTACTGGTGGTTGACAGTTGACTGAGAGATAAAAATCTGCTACGATGAGTTCTGCTGACAAGGAGCTTGTAAGACCCGCCCGGACAGAGGGGCGCTGAGAGGCAGGCAGCCTCGGCTACGGTACGATTAATCCAGGTTCAAATCCTGGCGGGACGTAGCAGCGAGCGACCTCGCGGGCGGGACAGGGGATGATGGCGGGAAACCAGTGGGTGCGTACAGCCAGGCCAGAGGGCCTGTCCCATCCGGAGGCACAGACACCTGTAGTTGTACAGGCTCCGGGGCGCCCGATACTGCGGTTCTGCACTGGTGATGAGAGGCGGTGCAGTTTATGGTGGGTGGAGAAATCTGCTATCCAACTGGAAAGGGAGTTGCCCGTCCCGTGTGGTGCTGGCCGTAATCGGGATACTATCATCCCCAACTACCCCCAAGGAGGGAACATGTCTATAATTCAACCTGCCCCCGATTTTCTTTTAGTGAAATACTTGCCACCAGAAGAGGACAGGACTGTTGGCGGGATTATCCGAATAGACCCTGGCTCTGATATGATAACGTGTGAGATTATCAAGCGCGGCGACGATGCTCCAGAAGCATATCTCAACGCGGATGTGGTTTACATACGGAAAAACAGCTTAAATCATATTACCGATGATGTATTCTGCGTTCACCACAACAGCGTCGTGGCTTTTAAATAGGAGTGTGGTATGCTATTCGATATTAAGCTTTGGCTAAAGAACACGATCGAGATGATTCAGATCAAGATAGCCTGGGCGCTGCCTCACAAGATAGTCATGTGGGCGGGACTCAGGCTAATTGCCAATGCGACGCAGGGTGAGTGGGGGAATGAGCACCCTGACGACGTTTCCGTTATGGACGCACTAGACCGCTGGTAAAGGAGAAGAGACATGGTATATGCAGCAAAAGAAGGTACAGTTATTTGGTCGGATCACACAAACACCCATAAGGCCGGTCGGGTGCCGCTACATGAGCCCCTGACGGTAATTAAGGCAAATGTCGGAAGCCACCACAAGATCGCGAGGCCCGACAACTTGTCCTTGCCCCATGACCCTATCTATCCTCATTATTATGTGAAGAGGAGCGATGTTGTAGATAGCTTCTCAGATCTACCGATTGATCCGCCGGCTGATCCAGGGGACGACGATGGATTAGCGCTTGGAGACATTAGTGACAATGACGCAGCGATTGCAATGATTGTAATCCTGAAGTGGTTCAAACAACAGTAGCGGCGTTGCGGAGGGGAGGCTGGGTGGCCTCTTGGGTGTCATGCGCCCTTAATTACAGGTTCGAGTCCTGTCTCCGCTACTGGTTTGGTCATCGTGCACAGATGGCCGGACTGTGGGGCTTCGGGCACCGAATAGGGCGAGGTCAATCGTGACGCCGGCGGTGTTGGGGTTCTTTGAGCAGGTCACGAGCCGGAACCCCTCCCCACATATCAAATGTTAACAATAGACCCCGGAAAGGTTGATAATTCCGGGGCTTATTGTTGATAAAAGGAGACATGTATGGCAATGGAAGTCATTTCACTCACCGCTCCGTGCTCCGGATCCCATATGATTGGCTTTGGCCTTGGGATTGGAACCAGGCCTACCTGGCAGAGGGCATCGAGTGGAAAGCCACGGCAGGTTAGAACAGAAGACGAGATTATCGCCATGCTTAACGGCTGGCCCCCCGACAAAGGCATTTGGACACACATTCCTCATTCTAAGAAGATGGCAGACTATTTCAGAGAGAGATTCAAGGCCCAGGTGTTCACGCGCAGGGACCCACGAGACATCTGCGTCTCGCTCGGGCACTATGTGGACAGATTCCCGGCCTCAACGCTCAATTGGGCCTATGATGGTGTAAGACTCAGTCAAATGGGTTGGGAAGACCGCATGGTTCATGTTATTGAGGAATACAGCGTGCAGCTTCTGCAGTTTGCGCCCTGGGTGCATGAATACAAGGTCTGGCAGGTCAAATACGAAGACTGCATCGATGATCGAGAAAAGGTCTTTGATGTATTGCGCGTAAACCTGATTGCGGAAGGACTGAGCCCTCCGTCGCTCGACGAGATGGTTGAGGGCTCTCTTAAAAGGCATCAGCTCTCTTATCGCCGGGCGAAGTATGGTGACTGGAAGTATGAGTTTAACCCCAGCCTCACGGACCATGCAAGGAAGCATTTAACCGGTGCCATGGAGGCGTATGGCTATGAATGGTAGCACGGTATGCATGCTATGCGGAAACAGCGGGGCATCGCACTTCGAAACAGTTGTGGATAACACATTCGACATCGCATACGTTATGTGTGATACATGCGGCCTGGTGAGGCAGTGGCCAAGGCTTACAGAGGAAGAGGTTGTGTGGTTTAACAACAACCTTTATAGGGACGGGCGCTCTGCCACCTCGGTGGAAACATACGAAAGACGGCGTGCGGAAGTACAGTTCCGGTTGCTCGAAAGCGACATTGTCAGCCCAACAGCTATGCTTGACGTTGGATGCGGATCTGGGGAACTGCTTTCCCGTTTCGGACAGTATTGGCCAAGTCTCGACACATGGGGAGTAGAGCCGATCGACAGGCTCAGGGAGCGTGCTGCGAGCAAGGGACACAAGCTCTTTAAAGAGACCTGGCAGCTACCGGCCTATGGCCCATTTGATCTGATCACCATGAGTCATGTTCTTGAGCATCTCACATATCCGGACAGAGTGTTGTATACCCTTCGAAGCAGATGCGCAGAGGGTGGCTTGTTGTACGTAGAGGTGCCGAACCTATTTGGGGATGTCGCCCTCGAGAAAGCACACCTGCACGCATTTACAGAGGATACCCTCCTTGCGTTCATGGAGCATTCTGGATGGGAGCCGATCTGGCTCAAGAAGCACGGCGCCCCGAAACACCCAACTCTCCATGCATATTTGTCAGTTCTGGCAAAGCCGCTCGAGAGCTTCGACAAGGAAGTATTCCTACCGTCGCCGGGAATGGTAGCGCGACGAAGACGTAGAGGGCAGCTCAAGAGAATGTGGGCATTAGCCACATATGGGTAGGAGAACGATGTTGACAGCATCTGTGGGGTATGGTACAGTCTTGTCAACGAGAAGCTGCTCTTCTCTTAGGAGAGGGGTAAGCGCTATCAAGAGCGCCCCCTCTCCGCTGACCCCCTTCTGGAGGCAATGATGGACTGGGTTCTTAGTGGCTTGGTTGTTGTAGTAAATTTCCTAATAGGCAAAAAAGTTAAGTGGGGCTGGATACTCGCTGCGATTAATAGTATCGCGTGGATCTATTATGCTATTTGGCATTTGTCACCGCCTCAGTATGGCCTGGTACCTGCCGCTGCGATAAACTTTGCAATAGCGTGTGGAAGCTTTATTAAATGGCATAAGGAGAGCAAATAATGGGAGCAATTCATAGAGTAGTGCCGGCAGACCAGCACGGAGTGATCTACTGGTTTCACGGTCCTAGCGGGAGTGGTAAGACGCGCCTGGCCATCGACTTTGCCAAGCCCGGATGGTTGGTAATCGACGCTGATGATCAGAGGGACACGCTCAAAAGAGCCAAGATGGAACTTGGCTTTACGAAGACGGACAGGATTGCGCAGAATATCATCCTGGCTGAGAGAGCCATGAATGCGAGCAAGCAGGGCATTCATGTCTGTGTAGCATCAATATGTCCATATATTGAGCTGCGGGAAACGATCAGAGGTATGATCCCGTGGGTTAACTGGGTCTGTGTCTTTGGACCGGACAGCAAACCATCAACAAAGGAGCAGCCCTTCGAAGAGGGAGGCTGGCGGTGAAACGCTTTAACTTGCACAGATTTGAAGACGAGACAGGCATCTCTGGTACCGGTGTTGTCTCAGAGGGAATTGAATTCACGAATGGTAAATGTGCCATGAACTGGATCACGTCAGTGAGTTCAGTTGCTGTATATGACAGCATAGATGATCTCGAGAAGATTCATGGGCACGACGGGAAAACCGTTGTGGTATGGGTAGACTGATGAATCCTTATTATAGTTTTCTTCAAAAAATCATAATAGCGTCTGCCGCTATTATCGTTTTCTTTAAGTTACGAGAACAAGGGGGCTTTTGGTACCTCTATGAGTGCCCACGCTGTAATCGCAGGAGACTGTATAAGAAATGGATAAATGATCCGGATCCGATGTGCCCGACATGCAAGATGGCGCTCAATCGAGTCCTTTAATCCTCCCAGTAGGGCAATGGGAGGTTGTGTTTTAGCAAGATTATGCTACTATTGAACCTGTGGAAGGGGGCTTCCCTCCGGACCTCCGCCTCCAGGTTCGCGCCCCCAACCACACCTTTCTAAAAGGAGAATGACATGGCCAGAACAGAGCTAACAGTACAGACAATCGATCGAGACGGAATGACAGTTGCGCAAACAGCCGGATCTACGGCAAATGGACATTCGTTCGAGAATCTCAACGAAGATGTGTTCCTTGAGGTAGACAACCAGGGCACCGGTGCAGTCGAAGTGACTATAGACGTTCCTTTAAGTGTCGATAGTCTTGCTGTGCCAGATCTTGTTATCAGCGTTGCCGGCGGGGACCGGGCGATGATTAAGCGATTTGCCAAGAGCGTTTATAACCAAGAGGATGCCGGTAACAGTATTGACGAGGCTATTTTGATTGACCTTGACCAGGACTCGAATGTGTATCTGGCGGCAATCAAAGTAAATTAGGAGGCGTTATGTTTATGGAATACGAGCATCATGGACGGATGGTGCATGTACGCAGTGAGCTCAAGGGCAAACATCGAGATCACTGTCTTTGTTATTCATGTGAGAGATTTAAACCGGACACCAGAGAGAACTGCCGCATAGCCAAAGAGATCTACGCCTTGTGCGTGCGCGATAATCTCGTGCTGCCTGTGTGGGAATGCGCGCACTTTATAGAAATTCCCCCGGGGGAAACTGGTGAAGACTAAGGTATTACAGGACTATAAGAACACCGAAAGCGGGCCCTGCCTGATTATAGGTAATGGGCCAAGCCTGAAAGATGCTCCATTCGGCCTTCTCGACGGTATTCCTAACTTCGCATGCAATTTCTTCCCTATGTACATGCATGGCGTGGGCGTTGACCATTTGGTAATGATTGATAGGGCAAGTATGAAAAGCGACAAGCTGTGGGATGTGATCAATCCCCTCACGCTTGTTTTTTGCTTTGCCAAGTGGGCAGGAACATTCCCGAGACATGACAATGCAGTCTGGTGGGTCAATAAACACAATCCAATCAAGGGGTTTACCTCCAGCAACCTCTGGGGGCAGTATTTCCCAACAAGCGCTCATGCTGCGGTATGGATAGGCGACGCCATGGGCTATGACGAGTTCTTCCTTATAGGTATGGACGGAACGTCACAGGAGAGGGAGTTGGCCGGCACGGACGAGGAGGGTAGATCAAATGTTCCACACTTCTACGACGATCACCCAGGCAAGAACTCGATGCTCTGGGATATTGCGTGGGGCAACATTGCCCACTTCCTCGGAGAGAAGGGAAAGTCAATTACAAACTTATCTACGCAGACGGCGATTACGCAAATTGAGAGAAGGGACTACAATGACTTCTGGGAATCCGATACTGGTCTGTGGAAACGGCCCTGGGGTGGTGAACATTCCGGATCAGCTGCTTTTTTTGATGCCAATCTTCGCAATGAATCTATGGCCGGTACACCACAGGATAACCCCGGAGCACTGGACAGCTTGGGATACATGGAGTCTGGTAGAAGCCCTGCCCGTTTTGCGAGGGAGTACCTCGGTACACCTGAACAAGCGGATCCTCCCATATTACACGAATACCTTCGAGGAGCACTCGTATGACATCAATTGGTGGGCTGAAAAGACGCCTGTCCCGGGCATCCCGTTCAATAAGGACACAGGTCTGGTTTTTACTACTACCGCTCACGCGGCGGCATTTCGATCGTATACCCTGGGCTATAATCCGATTTTTCTTGCCGGATTTGACTGTACCAAAGGTATCCTTCACGACAACCCCCACTTCTACAATCCAGATAAACCGGCTGAGTACCACCCCGGATGGGATTCAGAAATGTCCGCCATCGCAAAATTCCTTGATGCTCGAGGAGTAGAGTTTTTGAATGTAAGTTCGCCAACCGCAGCACACATGGTGCCGCGGGGAAGCATGGAGGCAGTGCTTGAAAGATATAGCTGAAATCCAGGGGAAGTACAGTGGGGAGTGCTTCATCATGGGTAACGGCATCACGATTAATCAGTACCCTGATGATTTTCTGATGTCCAGGCCGAGGTTTGCCGTAAATTACTTCCCTTACTACCACAAGACGGTTAAGCCTACGTTTTGGGCCTGCTGGGACAGTGGTCCCTTGCTCGACATGCTTCCGGTGGTAATTGACCGTGGAATTATCCCGATAATCAATCCAAAGGAGCGCCCTTTCTTCGAGAAGAAGGAGCTTGGCCTCGAGGATAGTGTTTACTGGTGGAAAAATGAGGAACGACACAAGGGATTCGGATTCAACAGCGGTGCCGGAGTTACGTACACAAGCTCGATCCACTGGGCTGCGCAGATCGCGCTGTACCTGCTTGGGTTCACTACTTTGTGGGTGGTGGGCTTCGATAGCACCACTGGATCAGGATCCTACAAGGGAAGAGGCATCGGCGCTGTGCCCCATTTTTATGACCTTAAAGAGGGAGAGACAACCAGGTATCAAGCAAAGTGGGATGCTCAGTGGGGAGACATGAGAAAGAAGTATGAAGCGGAAAACACCGGATTCAAGCTCATAAATTTATCCGTTGGATCCCAGGCTAAAGTATTTAAAGCAGAGGACTGGAGGCCGTATTATGCGAAGAAACAAGATTGAAGTGCATTCGGGGGAGAGTCATTCGATGAACGACGGTTACGTCATGCTAAATGGAGTGCGCCTTGAGGGTGTACGTAGAATCTCGTTTTTTGCATACCCTGGCCAAGTTCCTTATGCGATTTTTAGAATTCGCGTTGATGATCTCATCATTGACAACGCGTCCGTCGAGGCTATTAGCGAGGCCGTGGCCATTTCTGAGGAGCTTAAAGATGCCAAAGTATGATATGCTTTGTGAGAAATGCGGAGTGGTCGAGATCGAGCACTCCATACATAAGGATCACCCCAAGAAACACGACTGCGGAGGCAAGATGGCAGTCTATTTCGGCAATGCGAAGAATCCAGTAATTGAGTTTGTATCTAATCGAGGCGGTGGCGTCGATGACTGGGCGTCCAAGGTAGCAAAGGGTCCCCAGCATCCGACGAGTGAAGAGTCAGACGTAGCGTATCACTAAGGAGGTCAACCATGGTTGATGAAGAAAAAGTAGTAGTGCCAGATGAGCTGCCAGAAGGTGCGGCAGAGCTGGAAGCGCTGGCGGAAGCCGGCGAGCTTGGTGTAACAGAGGCTCCTGTGGAGCCTGAAGCGGAAGAGGCTTCGCCCCTTGAGCCTGACGAGCCTCTTGACGAAATGCCCGAGAAAGATCCCAAGGGCGTGGTTACCATTCTTAACAAGAGCATGTTCAAGAAATTGACATCCTCCTGGCACAGAGAAGGCAAACCAAATCGTCTTACCGCATTCGGAGAGCTGTGGCTTGTTGTTGATGACGGAGCAAAGTTTGTCAGCAAGGGCCCGCCCGGAGCAATGGGTGACTACGGGAGTCTCAGCACCGGCTAGGAGAATGGATAAGTAGATGTCAAAGGTATACGAGCTTACCGACGCAGATCGCCAGATATTTCACAAGGCACGCCTTGATGGTGGTGACGCAAGGTACTTTACTGACTACTATATGAATGGGTGGTTATTCGACTTCAACATCGATCCCCCATGGCAACTAGAAGCACACCACGCACCGCAAACTGAGCTCACTGTAATTGGTGGGTTTGGGTCAGGAAAGACCGTTACTTTTGGCATCTCCTATCTAATTCGCTGTGCAACTATCCCGTACTACAAGTTCTTGAATGTAGCCCCGGTCGCCTGGCAATCACGCCAGATGTTTGATCCTATTGTCCAGATCATAGAGAACACACGCCTAAGAGAGTGGTTTATTGACATAGGCGGCAAGGTTATCGAGCGCCCCTTCCCACAAATACACATATGCAATGACTACGTGGGTACCTCTCAGATGCAGTTCATGTCTGCAGACAAGCAGGGTGTAAAGATCTTGGCATGGGAGGGCGATGCAGCACATATAGATGAGGCCGGGCTACTTGAGGACCTTGAGGATACTGTGCGAAACCTCGGAACACGACTCCGAGGAACCCTGCGTCACAGGGACCTGTTCGACAAGGACAAGACGGTCACGCGTGCACGCGAGGGGCGTTTATCGATTACATCTAATGCCTGGGAAGCCCCGTACATGTGGTGGAGAGTAGAGCAGGGAGAGCACCTGCCCCAGGACTATTATGGAAAGATTATCTCAACATATTCTAATAAAAATCTAACACCAAAGCAGATCAAGGGCTTTGAGCGCAAGATCACAACAGACGAAGACAGAGCACGCTGGCTTGAGGGCAAGCGCCCGGCAGGCATAGGTGATCAGTTCTCCACAGAGATGATTGATGGCTGTGAGGACGAAGGTCTTAATGCCATCATGGAGGCGGAGCGTATGGCGAAGTCGCCAGGGTTCCGCATAGAGACTGCAGAGAAGTGCGGAATCAACATCTGGGAGATGCCCCCGGAGGAAAAGCGAGTTTATGCTGTCCTGGGAGATCCCGGGCAGGGCAATCCCCCATACCGCAATGCTCCATGCATAGGCGTGTTCGATATCACGGACTTCCCAGAGTTGCCGGCGGTTATGCGTGCTTTCTGGTGGGGTTTCGGGCGTGGATCATACCAGCCGTTTGTATCTACAATGTATAGATACATGGAGTGGTACCAGAGTACGGACGGGGGGTTTGATGCGACCGGCACACAGAAGATGATGGATGAGCTGGTCTTCGAAAGAGATGGCGTACTCATTCGTGGTATGAACATGACAGGCGCCAAGCACGTGTATAACACAGCGCTTAAGCTGTTTATGGACAAGCAGTTACTCAGGTTCCCGTACATTCCATCTTTGAGATCACAGCTTGGTAACTACCGGCTACCAGACACAAAGATTGCACAGGACATCGTGGCTATGCTACAGCTAGTTGCCGGCCATTTGAGGAACTACTACTACGTTGGAGTTGGCGATGAAGAAGATGAAGAGGATGATCGGGACTTTGATTCTCAATATGGGCGCTATATGCGTCAGGAAGGGGAGCGCTATTCTAGGAGTAGCTCCCGTCCATGAGCAAGAACGTGGCGTAACGATAAAAGCACCACCAGATGTCGAAGGTGATGTCAACTATCGTTGGCGCAGAATCAGGAATTGACTTGCTTTTATTCAACAGGTTGGTGTATACTGCTTGTTGACTAGTACTATGGTCATGCCCTATGGAGTGCTAAATGGCAAATATATCTTCACGAGCACTGCGTTTAAACCGAAACAGAAGCAATCTATCCGCTGAGGCCTTCATTGCCTCAGATCTTCCATCTATATTGGTGGATGAGTGGCGGTCTCAAATTGTTAAGTACCAGACTTATTGGCAGTGGATGGACGGGCAGGTGTGGGAGACTGTTGACATGCATGCTCAGTCACAAGCAGGCAAGGCACCACCGCTGCTGTTCCCAGTCCAACTCAATCCCATATACACCGCAGCAATGATCCATAGGAACACCTTGTTCGGCGAAGTGCCTGACACCGGCGTTCCTTTGTTTAAGCCACGCGCGATCCCCAAGAGATGGGGAAGAAGCAACGAGAAGGGCAACGAGAAATCCAAAGAAGATGCCCAGTTCGTTACTGATCTCATCGACGCCGTCATGTATCAGAGCAACTCACGATCGACAATGATGGACGCTGGTTTTATATCACAGACGCTCGGTGGGGCTGTGTTCAAGGTGGCCTACGAGCCATGGAATAAGAACCTAATGCCTGGTCTCCCGGTAGCGTTCAGACAGGTTGAGCCAGAGTATTTCTTGCCAATTTACAGCGTATCAGACCGGTGGCATCTTATTGAGTGCCGCGTCGGTCGAATGATTGACAGGTATGAGGCAGAAGAGCGATACGGCGTCAGCACCAAGCGCGATCGCGTCCTGTACCTAGAGGTGTGGAGAAAAGACACCGTTAAGGTCACCATAGATGGCGAGCCGGCATCTGTTGCTGTTGGTACTGAAGACGCAAGGCTTGAGCTGTCATCCAAGCACGATTGGGGATTTGTACCTTTCGTATATATCCCGCACGAGCAAGTTGGACAATTCTACGGAGTACCTATCGTTCACGAGCTTGCCAACCTCCTAAAGGAGTACAACGGGCGAGTGGCCGATGTTGGAGACGCAGTAAGAAATTCGATCGAGCGTCTTATCATGCTTACCAATGCTGATCCGGGTGATATCAAGATTAAGAACCTGGACGCAGGAATAAGAGTCATCGCAACTGGTAGGGAGATGTCCGGAACACAGGGCAAGAAGATGGAGCTAGTTGGGTCCGTCGACCTCCCCCAGGGAACATCAGACTACATCCAGTTCTTGAAGAAAGAAGTGTGGCACGCGTTATCAACGCCGGCAGTGGCATATGGCGAAGATGAAGGTTCGCAGAGATCTGCGCTCACCCTAGCCTTCCGCATGTGGCCGTTGACCGCCCACGTTCGAGCCGAAAGAAGTCTGTGGACTGAAGGATGGCGTGTTCTGTGTGAATATGCCCTGAAAATCCTTTTTATGAAGCAGACTGGTGATTATGGAGACATGGCAGAAGGCACGCCATGGAAGGTGACGAAAGATCACCTTGGACACATGCTCACCATGGATTGGGCTCCGATGATCCCGAGAGACCGGGAAAGTGAGATAAATCAGCTTATTCTGAGGCATCAGGACAAGCAGTTATCCACAGAAGGAGCGATGGAGAAGGCTGGCGACATTCAGGATATCGCCGAGGAGCTGGCGCGCGTTCAGAATGATACAGAAGAGGCTTTCAAACTTGAAGCCAAATACACTGTGTCTACGGCGACCCCCTCGGCAGGATCCAAGGCGAAGGGCGCCAAAACCGATACTCAACAGCCAATAGGCAAGGTTGAGACAGATTAATGGAGGTATGTAATGAGTAAGAAGCTCGATGGAGACACCACTGACGAAACTTCAGAGGACGCAGAGGCCAAGAAGGTCACTGACTCCGCTGAGGACCAAGCAGCCGGGGACTCTACCCAGACGGATAAGACCGACGATAAGTCATCTGACACCGATTGGGAAAAGCGCTTTAAGGGACTGCAACCAAAGCACCAGACTCTCGTTGAGGATAACAAAAACCTCAAGGTCCAGTTCGCCCTCGACAAGAAGGCGTGGGATGAAGAGAAGGTTACGCTTGGTTTAGAGATTGACGAGCTCAAGGGAGGCCTTAAAACGGCCACCGAAGGCGGCGAAGGTCTCACCAAGTCTAACGATGAGCTGGCAAAGACGGTTGGTTCCCTGGAGACGCAGATAGAGCGTAACACGTTAATAATGAGTGAGTACCCCGACCTGGCGGTTTTGGAGGCCAAGGGATTGATCCGAAAGGATCTTGATGGGGACGAGCTCACAGAAGCTTTAGACTCTATGCGTTCCCTTATGAAGGTTACTGGTGAGAGTGCGGCGGCTAAGCTTGCTGCAGGAGCCACCGGTAGCGATGAACAGATTACCGGATCTCGTGGCCAAGGACATGATGTCAATTCAATCAGCGATTTGCTGATGGTTGCACAGAAGGATAAGAACTATGACGAGGTTACTCGTCTTACTAGTCTTCTTATTAAACAGGCTGAGACTGAGGTCTTTTCTCAAGAGTAAGGGAATCGCGCCATACTAAGGAGTAAATCATGGCAGTAGGCGATTTCGATACCTATTATGGCGACAACCCTGTCGCCGCGTTAGATCAGAACCAACGGGATTGGTACCACCCCATCCTAGACCAGATGTTCAAGCAGCAATCGGTCTATACGGGGCTGGTGCGCCATTTCCGTAACCTGGGTGCGGTTAATGCTAAGAACATGACCATCACTCAAATGCTTGACGTTCATCCTGACTTCGACCCCCTGGGGTTGCGAGACATCTGGATGCCCGCCTCGCACGTTGACTCACGTAATGTGCAAGTTACCTTCTCCCGCTACGGTGGGAAAGTGGCATTCCATGAGTACGACGATATAATCACGTACTGGAAGGCCAACCAGGCCGCTGGCTGGGCCGCGATCCTCCGGGGTCAGCTCGGACAGCATATGGTTGATGTTCACGACTACCTCGTGCGCAACGCCTTCTTCCAATTGCCGTTTAGTTACATTGCTGGTGGCGGGTCAGATTTCAACGACATCGCAACCACGGACCTCATGGACCTGACTATCTCTGACGAGATCTGGTTGGGCATGTCGTACCGCAATGTCCCGATGGCGATTGACCCGAGTCTGCCGATGGGCGGAAACGGAAACCTCTTCTGCATCACGACTCCAGGTGTGATCTATGACCTTCAGCAAGGCACGACCGCTGATGTTTCATTCCTCCCCGTAATGAAATACGTTGATCCTAAGCGTATTATGAATTACGAGGTTGGGCAGTATAAGGGTGTCCGATACATCCAGACCCCTCGAGCGATGCTCTGGAACTGTGGTGCTATCACCTCACAGTTCGAGATCAGCGCAGCCGTCACTGCTGGTGATGGAGCTGCAGATCCCGAGACCACAACCGTGGACGATACCTACTACGTAGGTCAGAAGGGCCTCACCCACTACATTCAGCTCGCCACAAGCGACTTGTCTGGCATTTCCGTGGGCGACATCCTCACGATCCACATCGATCGAACAGCCACCTTTGGTATCACCGATGGCGTTGACTATCGTGATGGGAAGCTTCATACCCGTCGTGTGGTTGCCGTTGATGACACCAATGACAGGTTGACCTTTGACCTGCCAATCATGGTGGACATGGATACCGACCTTGGTAGTGGTGTGTACGGTTACATCACCAAGGGTCGTCACATCCACACATCGAGCTACATCGGTGGCCCCGATGCAGTTATCGGTGGAGTTGGGCGTCCTCCAGTTGTGAAGGCCCCGCCTCCAGTGGATGACTTCATGCAAATCCAGCGTTTCTCGTGGAACTCCTACGAGGGATACAATAACTACCGACCAGAAGTGGCCGAGATAGTGTTTAGCGCTGGTTCAATCCGAGTCGTCGGCGATAAAGTAGTTCAGTAAGGATAGTGACATATGACAGCTTGGTCAGAGATTAGCCCAAGATTAGAAAGTCTAATAGGTCGTTCTCGTTTCGCAGCGATTGAGTCAGATGATTTACTCAACTGGTTCAATCAGGCCCAGAGGAACTTCGCCATAAGGCACACGGCCCCTCAAAAGACCGTTGAGTTTGATGGTGATGGTTCCAAAGTCGAGTTTGATCTTCCGGCAGATTTCCTGAAGGCGTATGCCGTATACTGGAATGATGAGGAAATGTTCCTCGAGCCGAAAGATTACAAGCCCGGCATAAAATGGGACTGGGAAGCTACAGACGACACGGTTAGGCCCTATGGGTTCAATCTCTGGCCGACTGGCAAGTTAACTGTCTTTCATGCACCCACGGAAGATACAGGCAATCTAAAGCTGTATTACTGGGGGATGTACTCTGATATAGCGGGCTTAACCGATGTATTGGAGCCCCCGGTGTGGTCGCATGAAGCACTGATGTACTACACCATAGCTCTATCGCTTGTACCAGATATGCAAGACACTGCTGCTATTCGTCAGTGGAACACCCGTGTAGAAAGCGGGAGACCGTTGGATAACCCATTGCTTCAGTCCTTCGACAAAATCATGCATAGTTACCACGAGGCTTTGTCGCTGTGGCCGAAACAGATTAGAGATCAGTACTACACCTCTGGAGGCAGGCACTAATGACTGCGACCGGTGATCAGATAAGCGACGTCCTAGTGGATGCCATAGTTGTAGCCCTCACTGAGGAGCTGCAGACTAACGTAGATAAAGCTGATCCGGCGTACATTGCCCATATCCAGGGAGGGAAACTTCAGGCAGACCCAATAAGAGCTGGGGCAGGCTGGGGCAACTCTATAGAAGTACACATAGGCGATCCTGACACACTTGAGGATACATGGGTCGACGAGCTAGCCGGCCCGGACGACCAGTACATCAAGTATGCGCCGGCAGGGGGCCTGCCAATCTCAGAAATTGGTGGGGGTGGTTTCTCGGGGCTTTTCTGGTGGAGAAGGGGTGTCATAGACATCAATTCCTTCTTCATTGGCAGAGACTACGACCGAGATAAGGCACGCCAGATTCACAATCTGTTAAGGCGACGAGTAGAGCAAGTCCTCGGGGATGGAAGTGGTGGGGGATTCCTGGGATTGACGGATAGTTCTGGTAAGGAGCAGGTAATCTTCTTCATGCCAGTTAAAAGTAGAGTTACAGAAAGCGGAGGGCCCCCGTCTCAGTTTATCTGGCGGGGAAAAGTATGGTGGCAGGCACTCGTATCACGAACCTAGCAAGGAGATAATGCGATGTCCAGATCAGCACAAGCAGGATATATCGCTTTCGGGCCACAGGTCAGTAAAGGTACTCTAATGGGTACACCGGTGTTTTATAAATACCGGGCAACCGATATTGACTTCGGCGCAGTAGAGCCTGGCGGGCTTCTGCCTCCCGAAATCGCGAGCGTACTCGTCCCAACCGGGGCGTATAAATTAGGTGTATTCGCAGGTGGTGGTATGACTATCATCCCGCGTCTTGTAGACGATATTGGCTGGCTGCTTCACGGCTTGCTGGGCAACATCGCAACTGTAGGACCAACGGGTGGGGTTTATACTCACACCTTTAAGTTCCCGACGGACCAAACGGCCCGTAAGTGGTTCAACATCCGCAAGTTTGTGCCCGCCAGCACGAACTATGCAGAAGACGTAACAGACTGCCTTCTGGCCCGTATGCAGCTAACCATGCCGCAGGCAGGGCCATGCAGCATGCGCTTCGATGCGGTCGGACGAGCCCCCACGTTTGAGGAAGATCCTACGTGGACAGAGGAAACCATCGACGAGGGGAGTTCGTTCCCCGTAGTCGGAACCGGTGGTTCCTATATCAAGCTACCCACCTTCGAGTCAGGTGATCAGCCCGCAACTGGCTGTGTCATTGAGTACATGAACTTGATTACGCCTCCCCAACAGGAGTTCATAATCGGTTCGCAGTACCCCGATGACTTTGCCATTCTACAGCGAGCGATGACGATCCGCTGGGTGTACAAGTGGGAAGACCCGGATCTGTGCCGAATAATTATGACTGGTGCGGCGACCGGCAGTACCGCCTGGACCCCAGAGGTCTTCGTGTCTGACTTCGAAGCTCGTGTTGAGGCGTCAGATCCTGATGCCATCGGCTCGACTGCTGCGGAGCAGCCCTACCGCCTGACAGTTAAGGCAGGTAAGGTGTCGTGGGCGCCCAATGGCCCAATCCGCTTGATGGGTAACAACATCCTGGCACAAGAGTTTGTTGGCACCGTGCTTGAGCCCGCCTCCGGTGAATACTGTGAGATCGAGCTTGAGAACGCCGAGTCCGCATACGTCTGGCCAGTAGCGTAGAACTTAGACTCTCGTGTGGGAAGGTGGTGTCTCACAAGACCACCTTCCCCCGGGGGAATATGGAGCGTGAACTATGGCACATAAAATCAGTGGCTCAATTGCTGTTGTGAACGGCGATGTAGGTCTTAGCGTTCAGGGCAACAGACGAGCAAGCATAGAGCTTGATTGGGTTCCTGTAACAGGCGACACAATCGAGTTTGAAGGCCTGGCTCACCCCGAGGGAACGTGGGATAGCATAGAAGGCCAGTTAATGAGTGACATGAACGGGACAGGAGTGACAAGTGCAACAGACGTTGGTGTTTGGATATTCGATGTCTGGGGTATAAGTCGAATTAGGGCAAGTGCATCTGCCCTTAGCACTACGCCCGTTTCTGTTAAAATGTATGCAGAATAACCTTTCAAGGAGGCAGATATGCCAGCAGTAATTAGTCGTGGACTCCCAGAGGAGTTCGAGCTCGATCTACCGGTAGCAGTAGACCCGGACGGTGATACAGTAGTTACGGTTAAGCCGGCCACTGTATCTGAAAACGCCATGCGCGATGAGCTATGGGCGAAGCAGAAACGAACGTATAACTCTGATTCACCCAACGCCATGACGATTGAGAGTGAAAGCACATTCTCTCAGCGCCAGGCGACAGAGGTTTTCCTGACTCTTGTTGGATGCAACATTGAGTTCCAGGACCTCGACAAAGATGGCGAACCCAAGGGTGATCCCAAGCAGTTGTTCAAGTTTGGTTCAAAGGGTAACATTCTGTATATGCAGATGTCCCGAGACCAATTTGTAGTTGCATGGGGCAAATTACCACAGATCGTCGCTGACGAGATCCATCGATGTGTATTGCTGAAGAACCCGCAATGGGACCTTTTTCGCGCTGACCCGGAACCCCTCGTATAAAGAGGGTGAGTCTGGGGAAGACTATGTACGGGGTCTTTTTGAAGATGTAAGAGAGCGGGTAATGATCTATTACTCTGCTCAAAACTTTGCTCAAGCAAGCCCCCAGATGGCTGCGACGTTAGAGAACCCAAACAAACCAGAGGAGCTGATCCTCCTTGACGACCTCAATGGGCTCAGGATGTCATTCCTCGATGGTGGATATGTTGATCAGCCTTGGCTGCTTATGCAGCTTCTTATGGCAGCAGCACAAGCCAGAGAGTTGAGCTATACGGCGTCACGGGACGCGGTCTCCCCCTCGAGTTAGTGAGGGTCATCGATGGCCTACGGAAGTAACCTTTCTTCTGAAAGCGCCTTCAACCAGTTACAGGATCGACTGTATGGAAGTCTGGGTGGGTACTTCCACATGTCTCCGGAGCTGGAAACTGGCGGTCGACAGATCGCCATATATCACCCAGGAAAACAAGACCTGGTATCTATCCACGCTCAGTGGGATCGTGACGCTGGGCGATTTACCATTTCTGGAATGCCAATTCATCCAAGCATGCATGTTCTGCATAAGACAGAGGGTGCATTTGGAGCCATGGAGGGCTTTCTCCAAAACCTGAGAGAGGGGTTTGACCCCAAGCTCATTCAGGGTATGGAGACAGAGCTTGATCCGTTTGTTCATCAAAGACGACAAACGAGAAGGGGAGGCCCATGGACAGGTGGGCAGGCTCTTGCCCCGTGGCAGTCAGCGCAGCAGACCACAAGATTCATGGGCACGCACCCAGGTGCCTCGTATCCGTTCTCTGACGTAGAGTATGCACTGCGTGTACCAGAAGAGGTAGGCGCCCCCCACACCATTTATTCCACCTCTGGAATAATGCGTCGTCCATTCGAAGACCAGTTCGGTGCTCTCGGAAGAGATGCGGAAAGCCTCCGCACCATTCCTGGGTACGGGTTTGACGAAGGACGAATAACAGTTCCCTATAAAGACCAAAAAGACAGAGAACGTATGGCCACCATTGGCCCGGGTGTTGTTCCAAACATCTATGGTGGATCTCAAACGCGTCCATTTATGCGCGGCGATCTTCCCGGCGCAGAGCAAAGACAAGCCCTGGGAATGAGGGTTGAATTTGTTCCTGGCCTGGCAATGGCTGGTGCTGGACAGGGCTATTACACAACCGATCAGTTTCAGGGCGTTGAGCTTGGTATGCACAAGGACTCTACGACAAAGACTGACTACCATACCATGCGCAGATACATGGAGCATACGAGTGGGCCGGTTGGGTCTGCAAGCCCAGGCCTTGGTATTGGAAGAGGAGCAAGCGGCGTAGGCGGGCAGTTCGGTACGTTCCTTGGAGAAGAGATGGGACTCAATGTGCCCGGGGCCACATCTTATATCCCAGGCATAGAAGCTCTTCGACTCCCTTATGGCGAGGGGCTGTACGGTCTTCTCGAACAAGTTGCTCCTGGACCCCTGCGCAGTATGGAAGGGTTCACGATCGAGCAAGAAACTCTGGGCAGAACACGTGAATATGGCGTAGATATACTACAACAGCGTCCTACTACCCCACAGCAAATACAAGCATACGAAACAATGCTCGGCCACTTTGGGCTACTCGCACCTCAGTGGAAGCAAGACATTGGTGGCGGTATTGCAATAGAGCCATTTGCAGGAAGTGCCGGAGCACAGCCGGAGATGTATATAGCCGGGGAGGCCTTGCGACCAATGCAATCTGGCGCCGCAATGTATTTCCCGGGTGTAAAGTCGGCTGTTTCTGGCATGCAGTCCCTCACAGGTATGGGGGCTGCGCCGGACACACAGATGCTCCTCGCTGGAGAGAGCGTCAAGGGTATGCCGTTCCTCATTGGCGGTCTTGCCCAGACACTTCCAAGAAAGCTATTTGATCCGTATCTTGGCCCTCGTGCGAATGAGATGTTCGACAAACAGGGTAACCTGATCTACGGTGGCGAGTTCACCCAAACGATTAATCAGGCCGGTATAGATATCATAAGAGATCTACAGGGTGACCTGAAGAAGCGTGCGGAGTTTGCCCAGGCCGGCCTTATTTACAGGGAGGGCTGGTGGACTCCTGACGTACAGAGAAGGGATGCAATGCAAGCTATGCGTGCAGCCGGAACGCTTGGCACTGAATACACTGGCGCTGGCCTTCCAGAGGTTGGGATGTGGAGAAATGCTCCCGGTGGAAAGATGCAACAGTACCTGGATAGTGTCTCAATGAGACATGCCGGTACCCCATTCGAGATGTTCCAGGGTGGAGGAGCCGGACAAAGCCTTACTGAACTCTTGAGAGCCAAGCAGTGGGCACCAAACCAATATCAGACATTGCTCGATGCAGGACAGGAAACAAGAGCAAGTTACATGGCCGGTATCCTGGCATCGGTAAATGCAGTTCCGACTGGATCTACGCCGCTTGACGTTAGCCAGGGAATGGTTCTACCAACAGCAAGAGCGAGAGAGATAGCTGCGGGCCAACGAACCGATCCGAAGATGGCAGCAGCCATACTGGGTGGCGGAGAGCCGGTTCCCCTCCAGCACATGCTGACAGCCATGAAAGAATCGCCTGTGTTCAGTGGGCAGTTTATGTCTACAGGGGCCGGGCTAATGGCTCCGCCAGAGTCCTTGCTCGACATTATTGGATTTACCCCCGCCGGGGATCCTGTTCCTGGTGCAGTTGGAGGCACAACTAGAAAACTACTTGATGCAATTCAGTCCGGAACTGGCATTGCAGAGGCCGGCGCTGCGCATCATGCAGCTCTTGGTACATGGGTAGAGAAATCTCCAGAGGTATGGAAGCAGGCTCTTGGTAGCGAGTCGCCAGAGAGTAGCTATGGACGAGCCGTATATATGGGCGCGGGCCCGGCAGATGCTGGGCAATTCGGCGTTGTTCTACCAGAGTCGATGCGTCACATGGGTCTTGAATCAGATGACCTAGCCAGGCTTATCAGAGCCCCGTTCGAAACCTCTACTGGCACCGTACATGCTCTCGGCGAAGTGATGTTTGCTGGAGACTATGCTGCATGGCAGAAGTCACAGGGCATTGACGCTATCGATCCACAGCATTTCCGTGCTGGGCAGATTGGCTACTATGGTGCTGGGTTCGGCCTGGCAGATTTACTCAAGGTAGATATTGATAAAGATCTCCTTGGAACAATCATACAGCGTGGTGCGAAGACAGCAAATCCACGATACGCCAGAGAGTTTTCCGAGGCCGTTGCACAACAGCGTGCAATCTATCCCGCGGGCGATAAGAGACACAAGTCAGTTGATGCCGCATCCTCTGCTGGACAGAGCCTATTGCCGTTCTTTGAGAGTAAGCCGGCCACCGTAATGACTCCTGCAGAGCAGAGAGAGCAGCGCGGTGTAGACGCCATTATGAAACAGCGCGTAGGTACCTCGCATAACCTATTGCAATTATTGGATGTTGCCATACAGGAACACGGTGGCGTAGACGAGCGCACAAAGCAGCAAATGCTTGATGCGGTCGGTACCATCGCCAAGAACCAGTACATCGATCAGTCAGCAGCCCTCCGTGGAGAGGGAGAAGAGGCCGCTCGTGCGACGGCGCTACTTGGTGCTGGCATGCTCATGCCAATGAACATAAGGGGATTCATGGGTAGCCAGGCTAAGGCAGAGACGATGTCTGCTCCCACATACGGGCACCGGACAGTCATGGGTGATATTCGCAGTGAGTCCTTGACTCGCATTACCCCAACAGATATTCTTACCAGATTTGTTGGTGGAACATTCGATATTATGAGCGACGCATCACCTGGGTATGCCAAAGCCTTTGCTGTTGGCTCTCTTGGGGGATCTGTAAGCGAGAGCGGAGATATATCGGGGCTTCCCGAGCATGTCACGCGTTACATCAAGGCCATTGAGGGGGGAGCAAGCAAGGTAAAGGCAGAGCAAGAACTCATTGGCTCCACGGGTATGGCCGATTGGCTATGGAGCACCCCGGTTGGAACGATTACCCGTGGCCGCATGGTCGCAAGTGCATTCGGGGCAGCTGTAATTACACAAGAAGAGATGGACAGAGGAATAAAGCCAAGCCCATGGGCAGCAAATCGTGCCGAGAGCGTACTAAAGACACTGGAAGAGCGCCCAGAGCTCGTTGAGGCCATGAATAAATTCCTGGATCTGGCTTCTGTAGCACAGGTAACGTCTGGGAAGGGTGTCATTAGGCCAGAGGGATCAACTGTTGGTTATGCCAAGATAGGCTCGCGCGAAGAACTCGTTCAGCGCCTTACAGGCATCGCAGAAGGAGAAGAGGGTTATGTTGGCGACGTTCTAAGAAGCATGGGGCTTGCTGACATTGACTATATTTCCCAGCCTGGAGTGCCGGTGACGCGCAAGCATGTACAGGGCAGAACTGTGGCGGCGGGCGTAAGCCCAGAAGAAGAGATGGTGCCGGTTGCTCAGGGGAGAAAGCTGGGAGACGAAGGGTGGAGCAAGTGGCTTTTTAACAAATCAATTGAAGCTCGGGCATGGGCCGGGCCGGCGGGGGACACTCGCCAGGGATGGATGACAAAGACAGAGTGGGAAACGGGAGTAAAGGGAGCAAAGGATTATCATGGAGAGGGTGCGTCGCGTGGCGAAGGTGAAGGATACTGGCCTAGTGGCGTAGAGCAATTCTTTATAGAAGAAGAGACAGGGTCGAGGTCTAGCGGTGAGAGCCCGTCCGCAGCCTTTAGGGGCCCACTTAAACTAGCGGGCGATAAAGGTGGTGGTGGAAACATGCCAGCAGTGATCAGCGGACAGGATGAACAACAGGCGGATGCGCAGAGGTTTATGTTTCCGCCAAAGTATGTTGGAATAAATCAAGCTCGATGGAATGTAATCAATAACACCATCGCTGCATTCTCTACAGGTGGATCAGCTTTCCAGAGTGGAGAATCTGTACAAGAAGCACTGGGTACCTATGCGCGTGCAGGTGGCGGAGAGGTAATGGCTCCGCACGACTTGCTTCGAATGGGAGCCGACCTTAGACACGGAGCGCCAGCCAGCGAGGCTGTTGGTAGAAAAGCTCTTGCTCTTGCTGTGCAGCTTAGGAAAAATGCACCAACCAGGGCCGACGATTCAATAAGAGCACTCGAGGGCGTTGGAATTGGCTCGCTCGACGAGTCTGTTCGTGGATCTGCGATGTCTGCCGCACTATCTGGCGGCATGCCGAACATAGGTGTATCAGACTACGACATGGTAATGTCCAACATAGCTCCTCCCGATATTAAATCAATAGACAACGCTGTTGTTGCCATGCAGGCGATCGAGCGTGCTGGCGGCGGCGGAACCATGGGACAAAAAGCTCAGCTTATAAAAGCCCATGACGTTCTTGGTGGTAGACCTGGTACTCAAGAGCAGGCACAGAGACTCCAGGGCCTTATCCACGATACGCGATGGGGCGAAGGAATTGGCACGACTGGCCGTATGGCAATGACCGCCGCGAACCAAAGAATTACTAGCGGCAACGTTGCTGGTCCTGATGTTGACCCTGATAATTTAAGGGAAACGCTCAAGAATGTTAAGGAGTTTGGAGACGAGCTTGGCGTTACCAAAAAGACCCTTCAGCTTGTTAACAAGGCATGGGAGGAAAATGCCCAACTTGTTAAGTTAACGAGTGATGAGGGCAGACAAGCGTTTGGTAAAGAGTTTAGCATTGAGGGAGATGTAAGACAAAGCTCTCTCTATCGAAGCAGACTCCAAAATCAAATGGGAGAGAGAAGGGTTGCAGAGGCTGAGTTAGGCTTGTTCCAGGCTCAACAGGGTCTTGGCGAAACCAGCACGTGGGATCAGACTAAAGAGGGCGCAAGAAATCTTATGTCTGGTGGTCGTAAGTTTATGACGTTCTTTGACATGATGTATGCTCAAAGAATCGGTGGAATGTTCTGGGGTGGGGGGATGGAGGCGGCGGAGCAACAAAGCCAAATGGCTGGCATGGATAGGGCGGCGCTTACATCGACGGGGGTGTCGGCTGGCGGCCCAGGGACAATGTCGAGATACGCTGCGGCAAAGTCTAGAGGAACTGCTGCCTATGGGCAAGCATTTGCACAAACATGGGGTAGCGCGCTCGAGGCTGGCGCAGGAGCGGGTGGAGGAGGGGCTCTGTCTGCCGCTGGTGCCGTTGGTATGCCTTCCGCAGGCGTGGGGTTGCTAGCGTCGTATTTCGGTCAGGCCTGGGGACTACCGGCGCTTGGCGCTGCCGCTGGGCCATTGGCCCTTGCAACTGCTGCCGCTGGAACCGCCATGTACTTTGGCTCTCAGGGAGAAGAGCTTGATGATATATCGGCCAGGATAAATGTTGGCGAAAGAGCCGGTAAGGTAGATCCATGGCTTAAGGTTAGACAGTGGTTTGGTGGAATCAAGGAGCAGCAAAAGGTTGAAGCTTCTGCATATCAAACAACTGGCAAATTGCCGTGGAGCGTTGACTCTGGACAAACGGTAGCCCAGGCGGGAGTTACTAGACAGGCCGCTCTGGCTGAATTGAGAGGCGGCGGGTATTCCGCGGAAGCATTTGGCGACCTATCTGTCGATCTGCGCGCTTCCGGCATGACTCAACTTGCCGGGGACATAACCACAGATGCTCCGTATCTTGGCGAGGAAGAATCTAGGGGGTTTGCGCAAAGAATACTAATGGCGCGGCCCGGAGGTATAGGCGAAGGAGAGCGCGCTCAAATGGTAGAGGCTATGTACTCTGGCCTTGCAGTTGAGTCGGCTGCCGCCGGCGCCTATCAAGCAACAACGGGAAGGGCATATACTTCAGCAGGCGGAGAGAATCTTCCTACTGTATATTCTGCTGGGCAGATTGCCTCACAGCAAGCTTATGCTCAGTTTGCTCCTACCATGCAACAATTTGCCTGGGGAATGGGAGAGAAAGGAATGGGAATGGCCTCGGCTGCTGAGTTTAATGCAGGTTGGGGTGGAGAAGAAATGACGCGCTGGACTGGCGTTGCTTCAACGGTTGCTGCTCAGGAGCGCTACGGAGCAATTACTTCTGAGCAAGCAAGAGCAAAGATGTTTGCTACCCGTCCAACCAGAGAGGGCAAGGATAGGTATATTGAAGATGTGGCTACTGAACAACCGGTAGAGTTTAGCGCAGCGCAAATGGGTGCTGCACAGCAGGTAAATATGTATGGTACCGGGATGTTATCGTCTGGCGCTGTTGGTAGAGCGACTTACGCACAGCTTGGCACGATGGCTGGCGTATCTGCCGGAGATATGTCGACATCTCAGGGCTTTGCTGACATATTGAAGAAATTTACATCCGGAGCATGGGGACAGTCTCAAGTTGCTGCTGAATCCACTGATCCTGGAGTGCGGGCTCAACAAACCCTACAGACCGCGCCTGGTTTTGGATATGGTATGCCTGTATTTACTGCTGGCGCAGAGGGTGGAAACCTTACTGCTTCAACGTGGAGGGCTGCCTTTGAGCATGGAGGAATAGGCGGCACCGGTGTAGCAAAAGCATTCTTGGGAGAAACCCAGGTTAGCAAGACAACTGGCGAAGCTGTAGGCGGCGACATGGGTGTGGCGTACTACATGCAGGGTGAGCAAAGAAGGTTGTCTATGGCAGGGCTTGGTATTCAGGGAGCGCAACTGGCTCTAACTAAGCAGTACACAACTGGCGAGGGTATGCCAGGCGGGCGTGGCTTCTGGCAGATCCAGGATGATCAGACT
>JAIWEW010000001.1:0-29853 GCA_048632005.1 bacterium | reverse complement strand
ACCCCCTATATCCCCCAATCTTGGGGGAGTTTTTAAAGCTGGGGGACACCCAAGCCCCCGGCAGGATGTATCCGGCAGCTCTTTTTCAGCAGCCTCTATACAATAAGGGTAAGCTAATTCCGATATTGTGCTTTTTTTCACTTTACAACACAGGGTGACATATTGTATAATTTTGCGAGCTTGTGTATTATTTGCCAGTTGCTATAGAATCGCGGAGTAAGGAGAAGTTATTTAGTGGATAACTTCGGTTACATTGGAATCTTCCTCATCTTATCCCTTGGCTTTGCCGCAACAATGATATTACTCCCCGTTACCCTCAGGCTCCTGCACATCGTTCCCCGGAAGCCCAACCCTACCAAGTACACTACTTACGAGTGCGGCATGGAAACTATAGGTAAATCCCAGGTTCGATTCAACTTCCGTTATTATTACTTCGCCCTGCTCTTTGTGATCTTCGATATACAGGTGGTTTTCCTCTATCCATGGGCGGTGGAATTAAGCCAGCTAAAGCTATTCGGGCTTGTAGCGATGATGGTATTTGTGCTCATTATAATGGTCGGTTTCGTCTATGCGTGGAAAAAGGGGGTTCTGAAGTGGAAATAGAGAGGCCCTATGTGAGCAGCGAGCTCGATAGGGTCGAGGGTGCGGAAATCGATGCGCTCATGGCGGCTTCAAAGGAGCCGTATCCCGATCCTGTAGCCTGGCTCCACGAGGAACTTCAGCGAAATGTACTGCTTACCTCAACCGAGCATGTTATAGACTGGGGGAAGCGCTACTCTGTCTGGCCGGTTCTTCTTGGGCTTGCCTGCTGTGCTTTCGAGATGATCTGTGCTGCAGCTTCGCGCTATGATCTTTCTCGATTCGGTATGGAGGTTATGCGCTTCTCTCCACGCCAGGCTGACTTATTGCTCGTTGCCGGCACGCTCACCTGGAAGATGGCCCCGGCCCTGAGACGAATCTACGATCAGATGGCCGAGCCGAAATGGGTTGTAGCTATGGGGGCCTGCACGGTCAGCGGCGGTGCGTTCCGCGGTTCCTATAGCGTAGTTCCCGGGATAAACCTGATCGTGCCCGTAGACGTTTATATCCCCGGGTGCCCGCCGCGCCCCGAGGGTCTACTCCACGGGCTCATGGAGTTACATCGCAAGGTCTTAGCAGACAACCTCATAAAGAAATAGAAGGATGACTAAGCCGCTTTCCGGATCAGATATTGCGCAGCAAATAGGGGATCAATTCCCCGATGCGGTTACTGATTCAAATGAAACGGCTGTTTTCGTCCGTAGTGAAGCACTTCTTGACGTGGCACGCTTTCTTAAAGAAAGCCTCGATCTAAATTACCTCAACAACATCACCGCCGTCGATTACACCGACTATTTCGAACTGACTTATCTATTTACCTCTCTGACTAGCAACCACAGTCTCGTTATAAAGACGAGGTGCGATGAGCGCGAGAATCCCAAGGTGCCCTCGGTAGTCAGCCTGTGGCAGGGAGCCGATTTTCAGGAGCGGGAGATATATGACCTAATGGGCATCTCCTTTGATGGGCACCCGAATATGAAACGAATCTTCCTCTGGGACGGATTCCAGGGCTATCCGCTGAGGAAAGATTTCATTATAGATGTACCAGGCGGTGGAAAAGCGACAAAGCAGGGGGTAAATGACGCTTAATACCGAACCAGTTACTATTAATATGGGGCCGGCGCATCCCTCGACCCACGGGGTGTTTCGGATGAGGGTCACATTCGATGGCGAGGTTATCATCGATATGGAGCCCGTCTTCGGTTACCTCCATCGCGGAATTGAAAAGCTTGCCGAGCACAAAACCTATGTTCAGAATATCCCGTTTACCGATAGGCTGGACTACCTGGCCGCGATGTCCAATAACTTTGCCTATGTGCTGGCGGTGGAAAAACTTGCTGGTATCGAGGTGCCTGAGCGGGCAGAATATATCAGAATAATAATGGCTGAGCTCATGAGGATCGCAAGTCATCTCATGGGGGTAGGCTTTTTCCTCAATGACATGGGAGCCTTCATGACGCCGGTCCTCTATATGTTACGGGAGCGGGAAAAGATCCTGGATCTCTTTGAGATGGCATGCGGGCAGCGACTGACCTATAACTATATGCGCTTCGGCGGGGTTAGCCACGATATCCCCGGCGAATTTATCCCGGCACTAAAGCGTTTTATCGATGAGATGCCCGGCTATATCGATGAATACGATCAGCTTATTGCCGAAAACGAAATCGTACTTGCCCGCACCAAGGGGATAGGTATTCTAACGGCGGATAAAGCTGTCAATGCATCGGTCGCCGGCCCGGTACTGCGTGCTACCGGGGTGAAGTGGGACCTGCGCAAGTCCGACCCCTACTCCATTTATGACCGATTCGATTTCGATGTTCCCACCGGCACCAATGGCGATAACTACGATCGATATCGTATGAAGATCGAGGAGATGAAGCAGAGCGTGCGTATCGTTAAACAGGCAATGGAGCAGCTTCCCCAGGGGGAGGTATGCACCAGAGTATCGCCGACTTTCAAGCCGCCTAAAGGGGAAGCCTATGGCAGGGTAGAGGGCCCCAAAGGAGAGCTGGGCTTTTTTATCGTGAGCGATGGCTCTGCTAAACCATATCGCTTCAAGGTACGTCCCCCAGCACTGATAAACCTCACCGTACTCCGCGATATGATTATCGGATGGAAGCTGGCCGATGCTATAGTCACCTTTGGCAGCATTGATATTTGTATGGGCGAGGTGGATCGATAGTGGGAGTTCTCGAGCAATTCCAGAATTGGCTGCTGAACTATTTACCTGATTGGGCAGCGTATCTCATACCTGTATTGATCGCCTTCACCATCCTCTCTACATGCATCCTTTTAGTGGTGATGAGCTTCATCTATATTGAGCGAAGATTACTAGGGAGGTTCCAGATTCGTCAGGGACCCAATCGGGCAGGGCCGCAGGGTGTCCTTCAGCCGGTAGCCGATGCTATTAAGATTCTACTTAAAGAGGATATCATCCCCATACTCGCGGACCGCAAGATTCACTGGCTTGCCCCCGTTATAACGTTCGTTCCGGTGCTGCTGATCTTTGCTGTCATGCCATGGGGCCACGGTGGCTTTATCGCCGATCTTAATATCGGAATACTTTACATAATTGCGGTATCCTCACTGGGGGTAATCGGTATTTTTATGGCGGGGTGGAGCTCAAGTAATAAGTACTCCCTTCTCGGTGCCATGCGCGTTATGGCCCAGATGGTAAGCTATGAGGTCCCGCTGGTGCTTTCCATCATAGGTGTGCTTATGATAGCCGGCTCTATGTCAATGGTTAGCATAGTAGAGGCACAAAGTGTGCCCTTCCTTTTACTTCAGCCCCTGGGATTCTTAATATTCTTCCTGGCACTGGCGGCGGAGATCAACCGCAGCCCATTCGACCTTCTAGAGGCAGATTCCGAGATCGTGGCAGGTTTCCATACTGAATACTCTGGAATGAAGTATGGACTGTTCATGTTGGGGGAATACGCCCATGCCTTCGCTGCCTCCGCTATTCTGACAGCGCTTTTCCTTGGCGGTGGAAAGGGACCACTGTTACCGGATGCGATGTGGTTCATGCTCAAGGTGCTCATTGTATTCGCCGCTCTTGTATGGATACGTAGCACCCTGCCACGGCTAAGGGTGGACCAGCTGATGGAGTTTGCCTGGAAATTCCTCTTCCCATTGGCGATTATTAATATCTTTGTCACCGGTATCGAGGTGATCTTATGGCCCGAGTTCCCGTGGTGGCTTATGTTCGTCAATATCCCCATCGCTGCTATACTAATCGTCCTCTGGTCAAGCATGTTCAGGGTGTACGGCGAGAGGGTAAGCTTTACTCATTTTGGTCGGGGAGTGGCCAAGGGTATGGCGCTGACCTTCAGGCATCTTTTCCGTCATCCCATCACGGTGCAATATCCTGAGCAGCGGCTGAGCGTGTCCAAACGTGCCCGGGGACAAAGCTTTGTGCGGGACGAGCGGAAACGGGCTCCATGCATTGCGGCATGTCCTGCCAGTGTGGATGTGCAGGGATATGTGGCCTATGCCTCTCAGGGTAAGTTTCAGGAGGCCGTTGAGCTGATAAGGGAAACCAATCCCTTCCCTATCACCTGTGGCCGGGTTTGCACGCACCCCTGTGAGAAGGCGTGCAATCGAGGCTGCTTCGATCAGCCGATTGCTATTCGTGACATAAAGCGGTTCGTGACCGATTATGAGCTTAGCGTAGGCAGGGGGGATGTGACCCCTTACCCCAGAACCTGGGGTGAGAAAGTGGCTGTAGTCGGTTCTGGCCCCGGTGGTCTAACCGCTGCCCGCGACCTGGCCAGGCTGGGCTATGAAGTGACGGTATTTGAAGCCCTTCCCGTTCCCGGTGGCATGCTATGGGTGGGCATTCCGGAATATCGCCTGTCAAAGGCAGTTCTGCAAAAGGAAATAGATAATATCAAAGCTTGCGGCGTTGAGATAAAGCTGAACAGCCCCGTGGGTAAGAATGGCCTTACTCTTGAATCGCTTCAGCAGCAGGGATATAAGGCAATACTCCTCGCAGTTGGAGCCCACACCAGCATGAAGCTGGGTATCCCCGGAGAGGAACTTGAAGGCGTATATCATGGTGTGTATTTCCTTCGCGATGTAGCCCTGGGTAAAGAGGTCAAGATAGGGAATAAAGTAGCTATAGTCGGCGGTGGCAATGTGGCCATAGACGCTGCGAGGACGGCCCTTCGTATGGGTGCTAAGGAAGTGTTTATCGTTTATCGCAGGTCGAGGCAGGAGATGCCGGCCGATGAAGAGGAAATAGAGGATGCAATAGCGGAAAATATCACCATTCATTACCTGGCGGCCCCGGTTAGGGTTGTTGACGATGGTGGCAGAGTGGCGGGGATGGAGTGTATCAAAATGGAGCTGGGGGAGCCAGATGCCAGTGGCAGGAGACGACCGGTAGAGGTCAAGGGATCGGAATTTGTCCTCGATGTCGACATGATTATCCCCGCAATTGGTCAGAGACCCGATCTCGATTTCTTGAGCGGGGGGGAGGATATACAGATTACAAAATGGAATACCTTCGATGTCGATTCCATTAGCAACGCTACCAACAAACCCGGCATCTTTGCCTGCGGGGATGCAGTAAGCGGGCCGGCGACGGTGGTGGAGGCCATAGGGGATGGAGCGAAGGCGGCGATCGCTATTGATAGCTATCTTCGCGGCGAGAGTATAGATATATCAAAGCAGGCGCTACCGATGGAACAGGTAGCATTCGAGGACCTGGACATCAGTGACTATGATAAAGCGGAAAGAGCCAAGCTGTCACACGTAAGCGTTGAGGAGAGGGTCAAGGGATTCGAGGAGTGTGCTATCAGCTTCTCCGAAGATGACTGTATCGCGGAAGCCAAGAGGTGCTTCAACTGTGGTTTCTGCGCCTGGTGCCAGCAGTGTGCAAATGCGTGCCCTTATGGGGTTATTAAGATATTGCCCCAAGAGACACCGGAGGGAACAACGGGTGTAGAGAGATTTGATATTGACCTTGGAGAATGTATATTCTGTGGCCTATGCATTGAGGCATGTCCTGCCCACCGGTTATACCTATCGAGAATGTACGAGGCATCCTGTTACCGCAGGGAAGACATGGAACTGGATAAAGAGGGGCTTAGACCATCCCCCGAAATGCAGCCTAGCGCATATGCTCGTCCCGAGATTGAGCCAACCTTGCCCAAACAGGCTCTTCTTCTAGACCGCAACCGGGTAGTAGAGGATAAAGTAGAGGTAGTAGAGGATGAGGTAGAGAAGGAAAAAGTGGCGTAATGGGTATGGATATTGCTTTCTGGATTTTGGCGGTGGTGAGCGTGGCTTCGGCGCTGGCTGTGGTGTTGACGCGCGATCTATTCCGCGCCGCTCTTTTCCTGGTGCTCTGCTTTTTCACTGTGGCAGGTATCTATGCCACGCTGAGCGCCGATTTCCTCGCAGGGGCGCAGGTGCTCATCTATGTAGGTGCGATCGGGGTGTTTATCATCTTTGCCATTATGCTCACCAGAGATAGCCGGCAGGGCAGCCCCTCGGGTCGACTGCGGCTCCCCGCCTTATTTATAGGCCTCCTATTTCTAGCGACCATGATCTTTGCCCTGGTAAACACCGATTGGAATGTCGTCGCTGAGGTTCCCACCGAATCCACAACATCGGCGATTGCACATGCCATATTTAGTGAGGACGGATTTGTCCTCGCCTTTGAGATTGCCGCCGCGCTTATGCTAGCAGCGATAATCGGAGCTATAGTACTAGTGAGGGATAAATAAAAAATGGCTGTTGGTCTCGAACATTTCTTAGTGCTTTCGGCAGTCCTTTTCGCAATCGGACTCTATGGCGTTTTAGCAAAGAGAAATGCGGTAGTCATCCTGATGAGCATCGAGATCATGCTTACAGCAGTAAATATCGCCATGGTGGCTTTCTCCCGGTATGGCCAGTTCATTACCGGGCAGGTCTTTGTCATCTTTATCATGGTAGTCGCTGCCGCCGAGGTTGCGGTTGGCCTGGCGCTTATAATCGCCATCTATCGATCAAAGAAAACGGTGGATTCGGAGAAATTCGATCTGATGAAATGGTAGTACTATGCCGAATATAGCAGTTTGGGCCATATTTCTATTACCTTTCTTGTCCTTCCTCATTATCGGGCTGATATTGAGGCCGTTCTTCAATAATCGGCCAATGCTCAGCGCGTATACCACAATTTGTGCCATAGCAGGCTCTCTCATCCTATCTATCTGGGCACTAATCGCGGTCAATGGAGCGGAGAATCACGTACTAACAGACGTCAGCTACCAGTGGCTGTCCATCGGCGATCTGGTAATCAATATCGGTATAACAATGGACTCGCTGGCAGCGATAATGGTAGTTACGGTCAGCACCATAAGCCTCCTGGTACAGATATATTCCATCGGCTATATGAAGGGAGACGGGGGATTTGCCCGCTACTTCGCCTTCATGTCGCTGTTCACCGGCTCCATGCTGGGGCTGGTGATGGCCAACAACCTCCTTTTCCTCTTCCTGTTCTGGGAGGGTGTGGGGCTGTGCTCGTACCTGCTTATCGGATTCTGGTTCCACAAACCTTCTGCAGCCAGGGCGGCGATGAAGGCCTTCTTGGTCACCCGTATCGGTGATTTCGGCTTCCTGGTGGCCATCATCTTCCTCTACGTCAAGACCGGCACATTTGATATTGGTGAGCTTCATGAATTGGCACTTGCTGGTGTATTAGGCGGTACAACGCTCACCTTAGCGGCTATCGGCATCTTTTCCGGGGCGGTAGGAAAATCGGGTCAGTTTCCACTGCATACATGGCTCCCCGACGCTATGGAAGGCCCGACACCGGTCAGCGCCCTAATCCATGCCGCTACCATGGTCACCGCAGGCGTTTACTTGATTGCGCGTATGTTCCCCATGATCGCCTCCTCTGAGATGGCAATAACTATAGTGGCCATTATCGGGGGCTTCACCGCAATATTCGCCGCCTCCATGGGTCTAGTAGCGACCGATATTAAGCGGGTGCTGGCATTCTCCACCATCAGCCAGCTCGGCTACATGATGCTGGGTATGGGAGCGGTGGGGATGGGCTATGCCAGCGGTGCTATCGATGAGCATCATGCAATGGCACTGGGTGTAGCGGTGGCAATCTTCCATCTGTTTACCCACGCCTTCTTCAAGGCACTCCTCTTTCTGGGTTCGGGGAGCGCCAGCCATGCTACCGGTACCTTCGATATGAGAAAAATGGGTGGGCTTCGGAAGATACAACCCTGGACATACGCCACATTCGTCATAGGCTCGTTGAGCCTTGCCGGAATCTGGCCGCTGGCGGGGTTCTGGAGCAAAGAGGGCATCCTGCATGAGGCAAATGCGTACGCCCCGGTCTTATTCTGGTTAGCGATGATTACCGTCTTTATGACTGCCTTCTATATGTTCCGCGCGGTATTCCTCACCTTTCACGGGGAATACAGGGGTGGTGAGGAAGGTAGCCACGGCCATGGCCTACATGAGTCGCCAAAGATCATAATCATCCCACTTGTTATCCTGGCTATATTTGCGGTGATTGCGGGTTGGCTGCCGGTTGGCGATTACCTGGGAGCGGACGTCCACTTCAGCTTCTTCGGTGCCCTCACCAGCTGGCTGGCCTGGGTGTCACTCATTTTCGGATTCGCCGGTATCTTGCTGGCCTATGCTATATACGGAAGGAAATTGTTGTCAGCGAAATCTATTGGGAAGAGCCTTGGCCCCATCCATACATTACTTATCCGCAAATACTTCATCGATGAGCTTTACGAGAGAATCTTTCTTATGAGATTTTTAGTGGACGGCGTTTTCGTTGTCCTTGAATGGATAGATACGCACATCGTTGATGGTGCCGTGAACGGCGTCGCCATGGTTACAGTGGCGGGTGGGAAAGTTATGCGGAGGCTGGAAACGGGACAATTACAGGTCTATGGACTGGCGATGTTTATTGGCATACTGGCTATAGTGGCTTTTCTATTTATGTTTAATTAGTAACTAGGAGGAAAGGTTGGATTTTCCCTATCTCTCGGCTATCATCTTCCTCCCCGTCATCGGGGCAATTATTATTGCCCTGCTTCCCGGGGCTAACCCCAGGCGGATAAAGCTTACCGCTGCGTTTTTCACCGCGGTTTCTTTCGCTCTCTCCCTGGCCCTCTTCGCCATGTTCGACCGCTCGATTGACGGGCCACAGTTCGTAGAACAGTTGTCATGGATCCCGGCATTTAATGTCCAGTACTTCATGGGCGTTGACGGTTTGAGCCTGCCCCTGGTACTCCTTACCACGTTCATTGGCTTCCTCGCAGTGCTAATATCGTGGAAGGTAGACCTCAGGATCAAGGAATACTTCGCCTGGCTCCTGTTACTGGAAATGGGCATACTGGGTGTGTTCTGCTCCCTGGACCTCATTCTATTCTTCATTTTCTGGGAGGTAGAGCTAATACCGATGTATATGCTCATAACCATCTGGGGCACGGGAAGGAAGGAGTACTCGGCCATCAAGTTCGTCCTCTATACACTCTTCGGCAGTGCCTTTATGCTGGCCGGTATACTGCTACTGTATTTACAGGCGGGCACCTTCGACATGATAGTACTGGCAGGGATGGGACTCGATTCCATCCTAAGCTCAACGATGGCAGGCGGAATATTCTTCCTCATCATAGCTGCTTATGCAATTAAACTGCCAATTTTCCCATTACATACATGGCTTCCCGATGCGCATACCGATGCCCCCACAGCGGTGAGCGTGGTGCTTGCCGGTGTACTCCTCAAGATGGGGGGCTATGGAATGATCAGGGTCTCGGTTAGCATTTTCCCTGAGACTGCGGAGAGATACGCATTACTCTTCGTTGTGATAGCTGTGATCAGTGTGATTTACGGTGCGGCGCTGACATTGCGGCAGACAGATTTAAAGAAACTGATCGCCTACAGCAGCGTGAGCCATATGGGCTTTGTCCTGCTGGGTATTTTCGCTCTAACAGAGGTAAGCATGACCGGTGCCGTACTGCAGATGGTCAGCCACGGCGTTATAACCGGACTCCTGTTTGCCATGGTTGGACTAGTCTACTATAAAACTCATGAACGTAGCATCCCCAGGCTGGGCGGGCTAGTGCGCCAGATGCCTGTAATTGCAGTCGTGTTTAGTATTGCCGGCTTCGCTGCCCTGGGACTCCCTGGCACCAGTGGTTTCGCTGCCGAGGCTATAACCTTCGTTGGTAGCTATGGTAGCACGATGGTTTCCGGCATTCAGATATATACCATTCTGGCAATTACGGGTGTGGTGTTTGGTGCAGGATATATCCTGTGGATGCTGCGGCGCGTGTTCTATGGCCCGCCATGGGATGAATTTAATGGTGTGCCCGATGCCGACAGGCTGGAAAAGGTGTATATATTCGCGTTTGTAGCGGTGATCATGCTAATCGGTCTCTATCCCGTAATATTTACCGATGTAATTAAGATGGGCATTCAGCCGATTGTAGGGATTTTTAATGGTTAGGATAATAGTCGCGGTTGGAGCCGTGATTGTTGATGAGAAAGAGCGGGTCTTGCTGGTGAAGCATGTGCCGGAAAGGAATGGTTTCTGGCAGGGGAAATGGATCTGCCCCGGGGGTACACTGGAATTGGGGGAAAGTATCGGGGAGGGAATCATCAGGGAGGTTAAGGAAGAAACCGATCTCGATATAGAACTTAATACTCTACTACCTCCATTTGAGCGGATAGTGAAATCGGATGGCGAGACAACGCTTCATGTAATTTACATCGATTCTCTAGCACGCCTGGTCGGTGGGGCATTCCGACCGGGAAGCGACGTGGGCGAAGGCATCTGGGTTTCTCGCGAAGAGCTCCCCGAGATATGGGACGAGCTACACAGGGATACGCAGAAGCTGCTCGAGATAGCGAAGGTTTGTTAGTATTGCCCGGTAGCCTGGAATTATTAGGATCTGGATGTATGGGATATAGCCAATGTTTTATGTAGACATAATGCAAAGCCGTAGAAGGAGCGAGTATTGGACCTTTATCTCCTATCACCTGAGATAAGCCTGTTGGCCACGGCCTTGGTGGTAATTTTCCTCGACCTGTTTGTTGTCAAGGAAAAATGGATACTGGGATGGGTAGGCGTTACCGGTATCATCGTGTCCGCCATCTTTGCCTTATCACTGTGGGGCAGGGTTGAAACTTCCTTTGGTGGTGCGCTGGCAGTTGATCAATTCTCCATCTTCTTCAGCCTCCTTTTCCTGGGAATTGCAGCGCTGATACTCATCTCCTCCACCGAATATTCACGCAAGTTCGCCGCCTTCCGCGCGGAATACTACGCCCTGGTGCTCCTAGCCACTACAGGGATGATGCTACTGGCATCTACCAGGGAGCTGATCTCAATATTCGTTGCATTAGAGCTGACCGGAATCTCTCTTTATGTCTTAGCCGGATTTTTAAAGGATTCCAAGTCCAGCGAGGCGGGATTAAAGTACCTGCTCCTGGGTGCGGTGGCCAGTGCGGTGCTGCTGTACGGTATGGCGCTGGTTTACGGGCTTACGGGCACCACCTATCTTGACGAGATTGCCGCGGCTATATCGTCTCAGGGGATATTGGGCAGTCCGGCTCTCCTGATGGGTATTGTACTATTGGTAGCTGGATTTGGATTCAAGATCGCCGCTGTTCCCTTCCAGATGTGGGTTCCCGATGTTTACGAAGGGGCGCCCACTCCCATTACCGCCTATCTTTCCGTAGCCAGTAAAGCGGCGGGCTTTGCGGTCATACTAAGGGTATTCTATGAGGCCTTAGGGCCGGCGAGCCTGGACTGGGGGATGATATTCGCTGTTCTTGCCGCCATCACGATGACTATTGGCAATATCGTCGCCCTTACGCAGAAAAACATCAAGCGCATGCTGGCGTACTCCAGCATCGCCCAGGCGGGCTACATCATGATCGGGCTGGCGGCATTTACCACCGAGGCGAGCAGTGCAATAATGTTCTTCTTAGCTTGCTATGCACTTACAAATCTGGGGGCTTTTATTGCAATCATTGCTATCTCCAATAAGATCAATAGCGATGAGATAGCTGATTATTCTGGCATGGTACGGCGAGCCCCGTTATTTGCCTTGGCCCTGGCTCTCTGCCTCATCTCACTTACCGGCATCCCCCCTACAGCGGGGTTCATGGCCAAGATTTACATATTCAGCGCTGGCGTAAACGCTGACCTGCTGTGGCTTGTTATCATCGCCGTGATTAATTCTGCCATTTCCGCGTATTACTATTTAAGGGTTGTGCGAGTGATGTTTTTAGGGGAGCCGCTATCGGAGGAGCGGATACATGCCTCAAGTGGGCTCCGCGTCGCGCTCGCCATCGCCTGCTTCGGCGTATTGTTGCTCGGTATTTACCCCTGGATACTGATGAAGTTTTCAGAGACTGCAGCGACCATCTTTCTACCTTGACACCACTCTTGAGCAATGATAGACTTCCCAATGCAACTTGGCCTTCGAATGTTTGTTGATTTGATTAGGTTTTAGGAGCGGCTCTTGAAAAGGGTTGGTATTCTTTATCATCCAAAGATAGCTGCTGCTAAGGCTTTTGCCGAGGAGCTGGCAGGTTTTTTGCCCTCTCTAAATGCAGTTGTTTGGCTTTGTTCTGCCTGGGATGAGGAGGGTGCTAAGGCTCAGGTTGGGAACACGGAACTGATTCTCAGTATTGGTGGCGATGGCACCATATTGCGGGCGGCGCGTGCTGTGGCCCCTCAGTCCATTCCTATTGTGGGAATAAATCTGGGCAGACTCGGTTTTATGACCGAGCTGAGTGTTGACGAGGCTCGCGACAGACTGGTTGAATTATTGGCGGGGGAAGGATGGATTGATGAGCGGGCTATGCTTCAGGCGGAGCTGGCAGGCAAAAAGTCCTTTCATGCCTTGAACGACATTGTCGTAGGGAGGGGTAACGTATCCAGGGTAATTCACGTGGAGACCATCATCGATGGTGCCCATTTAACTACATATAAAGCGGATGGGGTGATACTCTCTACCGCGACAGGAAGTACGAGCTACTCCCTGGCCAGCGGTGGTCCCATCCTTCATCCCCAGTCCACGGAGATCCTGTTAAATCCCATTTCTCCTCACCTGACCTTCTCCAATGCGATGGTTCTTCCAGCTACATCTATCGTTGAATTACAGGTACATACCGACCATCAGGCCATATTGAGCATAGATGGCCAGATTAACATGGCACTGGAGAGCGGTGACACTGTTAAAGTAAATCTCAGCCCTCACGTGGCCCGTTTTCTGAGGACGCAGCCACCAACGTTTTTCTATGGAACCTTGATGAAGAGGCTGGTACAGAAATGAAGGCAGAAAAGGCACGCATTAACGACATACCTCAAATTCACAAGCTGGTCAATTACTTTGCTGATAAGGGAGAGATGTTACCCCGTGCACTCAGTGAAATCTATGAGAATATGAGGGACGTTTTCGTGGTACGGGATGGAGAGAAATTGGTTGCATGTGCTGCGCTTCATATATTCTGGTCCGATCTCGCTGAGGTCAGGGCTGTTTGTGTTGCTGAGGAGATACAGGACAAAGGCGCCGGGGCCTTACTGATGCAGGCCTGCCTGGAAGAGGCAAGAAGCATGGGGATCGAGACCATCTTTTGCCTCACATATATGCCCAGTTTCTTTGAGCGGTTTGGCTTTCGCCAGGTAGATAAAATGGAGCTGCCACGTAAGGTGTGGGGTGAGTGTCTCCGCTGCCCAAAGTTCCCTGACTGCGATGAGGTGGCTATGATATATAATATGGAACCTCCAAGCTAATGAAAGAACGAACTGTAGAGAGCAGGCAAATATACGAGGGGCGACGGGTTAAGCTTCACGTTGATAGGGTGGTACTTCCCAGTGGCAGGGAGACCACGCGGGAGGTGGTGGATCACCCGGATTGCGTCGCTATTGTAGCTGTCGATGCGGAGAATAATGTCATGCTTGTGCGACAGTTTCGCTACGCATTGGCTCAGGAGCTTCTTGAGATACCCGCCGGTGTTATCGAACCGGGTGAGGAGCCCATACAGAGCGCCTTCAGGGAGCTAGAGGAGGAGATTGGATATACTGCCGCGAAGATGGAGCGGCTTGGTGGGTTCTACAGTAGCCCGGGATGTTTTACCGAATTTTTACACCTTTTCCTTGCCACAGAGCTTGAGCCCGGACATAAAACGGTTCAAGAGGATGAGATTATTGAGGTTGTACCCGTTCCTTTGGAACAGGTACACAACCTGATTACCTCTGGTGAGCTGCGGGATGCCAAGAGCATCGCTGGACTTCTCGCCCTACCTCTACACCTGGGGACGAGCAAAGCATGAAAATATGCCTCCTTTGCAATAGGGGGAATATGTACAGTGGGGGTCAGGGAGTTTACCTGTATTACCTGTCCCGGGAGCTCCAGAGATTAGGGCATGAGGTTCATGTAGTTGTAGGCCCCCCTTATCCCGATATACCTGATGGGGTTACGGAACACCGGGTGGAAAACCTGAATCTTTTCGAATTCGGGTTCCCCAAGAAAGACCCCTTCCGTATCTTTACCCCGCTCAACCTATACGAGCTGGCGTCGATAAGGCTGGGTATGTTCCCCGAGATGTTCTCATTCAGCTTCAGGGCCTATCAGAAAGTACGCCAGTTGCTTCGTGACGGCCGGTTCGATATTATTCATGACAATCAGACCCTGGGCTACGGCATATTGATGATGAAGTCCTTTGGGATCCCCATTGTGGCCACTGTACACCACCCCTTACCTATCGATAGAAAGACCGATATTGCCTATATAGATAAAGCGTGGGAGAGGTTTGGCCGTATATGTTTTTACCCCTTCATAATGCAACACCTGGTGGCTGGGAGGATGGATCGAGTGGTTACGGTCTCAGAGAGCGCTGCAGAAGAGACCAGGAAGGTATTCAGGGTTCCCCGTGATAAGCTAAGGGTGGTCTACAATGGCATAGATACCGAGATGTTTCGGGATTTAGATGGTAATCATAAGGAGCGAGGTCGCCTAGTCGTTGTGGCCAACACGCAAGATCGAAAAAAAGGAATCATTTATCTGCTTCGCGCCCTCAAGTTACTGCGCGAAGATATGGATGTTAAACTCACTATTGTAGACCGTGGAGCGCCAGATAACGAGTATACACCGGTACTGGTGGAGAGGTTGGGGCTCGATGACAGTGTGGAATTTACCGGAAAGGTGAGTGTGGAGGAAGTGGTTGGGTTCTACCGCAAGGCGGAGGTAGCTGTTGTCCCCTCGTTATATGAGGGATTTTGCCTTCCTGCTGCGGAAGCGATGTCATGTGGTCTACCCGTAGTTGCCACCATGGCGGGAGCGCTTCCTGAGGTGGTGGAGGATGGGGTGAGCGGAATTTTAGTACCGCCAAGGGATCACTCTGCCCTGGCCGGGGCGATCAAGCGTCTTCTTTCCGATGAGTCCTTGCGTCAGACGATGGGCGAAAAGGGGAAGGAAAGGGTGCAGAAACACTTTACCTGGAAGGAAGCGACAAGGAAGACCCTGGAGGTATATCGGGAGGTACTTTAGTGCTTACGGTTAATTTCAACCTTTTCAAGGTAAGGGACGGTGACAGGTTTTTAGATGTGGGCTGTGGCGAGGGGAGGCACAGCTACGAAGCATATCGTCTTAACAATGGCGCCGGTATTACATGCGCCATGGACCTCGACGATTTGGGCCTTAAGAAGACCAAGTACGTGCTGGATCATATGGATCAACAGAATGGGTTCAATGGTAACCGGAACGTGCTGTGTGGCGATGCCTTAAATCTTCCGTTCAAGGATGCCTCGTTCGATAAAATTATCTGCTCCGAGGTTATGGAACACGTTGATGATCCCGATCAGGGTATCGAGGAGATGGTACGGGTACTCAGGAGGGGAGGGCTGCTGGCGGTCACGGTACCCACCTATGTACCCGAAAAGACCTGCTGGATACTGGATTCGGACTACTATAACCATCCAGGAGGACACGTCAGGATATTCACCGCGCAGGAGCTGGTGAGAGTGCTGCATCGCCATAGCTTACGTATTTATGCAATCCGCTATGAGCACGCCTTCCATTCGATCTACTGGATCATGCGCTGCATCTTCGGCCTGAAGAATGAGGAGGCGAGGATACCGGATTTATACCTCAGGTTTCTAGAGCTTCAGATAACTACCAAGTCAAAATTTGTATCATGGGTAGAGCGCTTCTTCAATTTCATCTTTCCTAAGAGCATCGTGATATATACCAAAAAGATTTAGTATATGGAGAGCCAGAAGTGAAAATATGTCTCCTGTGCTATCGGGGGAATAAATACTGTGGCGGTCAGGGGATTTACCTCTATTACCTGTCTCGCGAGCTTCACCGTCTGGGTCATGAAGTAGACATAATCGTTGGGCCGCCCTATCCTGATGTTCCTGAAGGGGTCAGGGCGCACTATCTTGATAGCTTGAACCTCTACGACCGAAGGCATGATGGGCAAAGTGCCTTGCCTGCGGAAAAACCCTTCCATCTCCTCACCCCTTTCAACCTCTTCGAGTTTGGCGGGACCAAGCTGGGCATGTTTCCAGAGATGCTCACATTCAGCCTTAAAGCCTATCTCAAGATAAAGGAGCTTCTTCCTACACATCGCTACGATGTAATTCATGATAACCAGTGCCTCGCCTATGGGCTGCTGCTGATGAAGACGTTGCAAATTCCTGTGGTCGCTACCATTCATCACCCCTTACCCATTGATACCAGGGCTGACCTTGCACAGGAAACAGGCGTTTGGAAAAAAATCAGGCAGCTTCTTCTCTATCCCCCGCTAATGCAGGGGATCGTTGCCCGGCGCCTGGATATGGTTATCACGGACTCGGAGAGCTCGACACGGGAGGTAGGCCGGGAATTCAGAATTCCCGGGAGCAAGATGAGGATGGTGTATCCCGGTATCGATACCGATTTATTCCGGAATGTGGATGGGGTTGGTGTGGAGTCGGAGAATGGGCCAGGCCGCCTTATCATGGTCGGCAGAACGAGCGACCGTAAAAAGGGCATCATTTTCTTGCTTCAGGCATTACGACTGCTAAAACAGGATAACGTGCCAGTTAAATTAACCGTGGTGGACAAGATCGAACGAAATGATACATATGCCCTTGATCTGGTGAATGAGTATGGGCTCGAGGATATGGTTGAATTTACCGGGAGAGTAACCAATGAGCAGTTGGTTCGGAAATACTCTTCTTCTCAGATCGCCGTTACACCATCCGTTTATGAGGGGTTTGGCCTTCCTGCTGCAGAGGCTATGGCCTGTGAGGTGCCGGTAATCGCTACCAGGGCGGGTGCGCTTCCCGAGGTGGTTGGGGGGGATGGGAAGAGCGGTATTCTGGTGCCTCCGCAGGATCCTAATGCCCTGGCCAAGGCAATCAAGCGTCTGCTGGAGGATGAAACGTTGCAGCACAGGCTGAGTAGTGAAGGGAGGAGAAGGGTGACGCGCCACTTCACCTGGGAGCAGACAGCGAAACAGGTTGTTGATGTTTATGAAGAGGTCTGCAGGCTTAAGCGCCCTTTGGGGTGATCTTGACGATAATTACATCGCTCAGTGAAGGGAGCCAGCGGGCGATTCTATCGAGGGATGCCAGGATGGCTGATGAGACCCGCCGGGGCAATAGAGAGAGGAACTTTCCCCAGTAAGGGGCGGTCCAGAGCAGGGACATCCCTCTTATTTTCTCTATATCGAAATCACATGCAACTATCTTTTTCAACATCGGGCAGTCGAATTTGTAGTTATGGTCGGCGGGAGGTATCCATGGATGTATACTATCCTGTTGGCGGTAAAGCTTTTTCACGATGGGAAACCAGCTTCTCCCCAATTGACAGCTAAGACTCTCAAAGTTAGCTATAGCGATTATCGCTGCGCCTCCCGGTTTGAGCGACTGAGACATATCCGCCATCGTCTTAGGCATGTCAACAAAGTGGTCCAGCGCGCCTTTACATATTATCTTATCCAGGGAATGCTTTTTAAACGGAAGCGCCTCACCGATCCCGCGAACGAGGTGAATATCGCTGTTGTCAATATGGTTTTTGGCTTCCCTTATCATCTTTCCCGATGGGTCTAGACCGATTGCTCTGGCACCCCGTTTCGCCAGAGCCAGGGCATCTATTGCCCGGCCACACCCGACATCCAGCACCCTCTCTCCGATATCAGGGGCAACCATTTCCTGGATTACATCCCCCATTTTATCAAAGATGAAGGCAGTGTCTGGGTGAATCGTTTCCGGGATTACCCCCTCATCGCCCCATTCCAGGTCAACCTTAAGATCCATTAGTGCTCCTGCAAAGGTTTACGTAAATCCGAACTTTTATAAGAGGGCCTGTGGAGAAAATAGAGGATCACAAAAATGCTCTGGTTGGTCCTAGTCCTTGCGGTACTTAGCTTTCCCCTCTTCATATAAATCCCCACCGTATGCATCGTTCACCACGGTGGCGGGAAAGTCCTCCACTTCAAGACGCCTGATCGCTTCCGCTCCCAGATCCTCGTAGGCCACAACCTCCGCCTTCTTTATAGAACGGGCGATGAGGGCCCCGGCTCCCCCTATGGCAGCGAAGTAGATTGCTTTATGCTTCACCATGGCTTCTTTCACATCGGTAGAGCGGCTGCCCTTTCCGATCATGCCCTTGAGCCCTGAGGCGATGAGACGAGGGGTATATGTGTCCATGCGCCCGCTGGTGGTTGGCCCGGCGGCACCGATAACCTGTCCCGGCTTAGCCGGTGAGGGTCCCATATAATAAAGTGTCTGACCACGGAAATCGAATGGCGGATCCTCGCCACGGTCCAGGGCTTCGGTCAACCTCTTATGTGCGGCATCACGGGCAGTGTAGATTACTCCATTGATTAAAACCTGATCTCCTGCTTTCAGGTCCTTAATGGTATTATCGTCAAGGGGTGAGGTAATCCGCTTCGACATCGCCATCCTCCAATCAATATCTCAAGAGGTCTCGGGCAATGATAGCCCGCTGGAGCTCTAAGGCCTGCTCTGATGTGCTTGCCGCGATGGCGTTTCGACACAATCTGGATAAAGGCAGTTCTTTGGTGTATATAGGCCCGCCATGGATCTGGGTAGCGCGGTCAGCCGCCCTTTCCACCATCTCGGTGGCAAACACCTTCACCATGGCAGCCTCCTGGTGAATATCCTCCTCTTCATCCGCCTTGCAGGCTGCGTGGAACACCATTAGTCTGGTAGCATGAATATCGATAGCCATATCTGCCAGGTCCCGCTGTACGCTGGGCCGCTGCTCTATCAGGCGGCCCAAAGATTGCCAATTCTTGGCATACTCCTTGGATATCTCAAGCAGCCGCTCCGCCGCACCTACACACCTGGCTCCCCTTACAATGCGTCTTGCCGGTAGCCATTTCATGCCAAGGTAGAATGCCTCTCCCTCTTTACCGAGAATATTCTTGGCAGGAACACGGCAATTATCGAATATGAGGTTGATAGGTTCCACCACCTGGGCATGCCGTCCCGTCCGCTCTCCACCACCAGTTGTGGTGAATCCAGGGGTATCACGGTCTACGAGAAAGCACGTTACCCCTCCACGGGCACCTTTCTCTCTGTCAGTGACAGCGAAGACCATTGTAAAATCGCCGACATCGATAGCATTTACCGGGCAAATCTTGCGTCCGTTAATGATATAATCGCCATCCTCGCTAACCGCGGTGGTATTCATCGTGGCAGGGTCAGACCCATCAGCTTCGAGGAGGGCGAGGCAGGCCTGCTTCTCGCCATCTATGAGGGGCTGCAGATAGCTTTTTCGCTGCTCCTCATCAGCATCGAAAAGGATGGGAGAGATATCGCCAAAGTTGAAGGGGACGACACACTTAGCAAGTTCCTCCTCCACAAGACAAACCCCCAGCGCTGGTAGCCCCACTCCTCCTAACTCCTCGGGAACGCTCACTCCCCACAGCCCCATCTCCTGCACCATGTTGAACAGCCGTTCCTCTTCATCCGGGGGAAGCATTATCCTGCCGGTAGTGGGGTCGCCCTCACGTCCGAGGATATCCCTCTCCAAAGGCATGAGCTCATCTTTTACAAACTTCCTTACAGAGGTTTGAACCATCTTTAGCTCATCGGGAATGGCAAAGTCCACTCTAGAATTCCTCCTAGAGGCTAGATCAACGCCTCTTCTACATAAAGGTCCAGGTCGGGCTCTTTCTCATCGCCGATCCGTGTTTCGAGACGGGACATCGCCTCGACCATGTGCCGATTAACGATATAGTGCTTGATGGTGGTATCCACCTGTGGACAGGAGAGTACGCAGTTGAAACAGCGGTCACAGTCCTCCCCCACCAGTGTCTCCAGGGCCATAGAGCTGCGCTGGGCCGTTTTCTCCATACGGGTAGGCTCACGGGACAGCACGGGGCAAATATCAATGCAGTTGCCGCAGCCGAGGCAGGCAACGCTCCCGGCGATATCCTCTTCTATATTAAGGGTGTGATGCGGAGCGAATCCACTTGATAGCAAGCGGCACCGTGCTACCGGGGGAGATGAGGAATTTAACACGATATCAAGTATCGCCTCGATCTGACTAACATCAGTCTGGCCCTTTAGTATATGCTCCTGCATTACTCAAGTCCTCTGGCAAAACTGCCGCTGAGGCTGGCGATACGTCCATGGCGGGTATAGTCGGGGATCAGTATGGGGGAAGGGGGTCTTCCCTCCAGCCCCGCCTCTTTAAGCTGGCGCTGCCACTGGCGTACGTGCTCCAGGGTCAGTTTCCCCGGCTTCGTCTCCCTGGCGCGCTCTGCTGCTGCCTTGCCCGCCCGTCGTCCGAAGACAAATATATCGAGAGTGGAATTGCCCATGAGCCGGTTTCGGCCATGTACACCGCCCTCTACTTCGCCGGCGGCGAAAAGGTTAGGGATGGTGGTCCTTCCCTGATCATCGATCAATATTCCCCCGTTTTGATAATGCAGTGTGGGGTAGGTCAGTACGGGCTCCTTGCTCATATCGATGCCGAAACGCAGAAACTGGCGTAGCATGGCAGGCAATTCCCGGGCAATGGTTCCCGGGCCACGCAGCATGTCAACCATAGGCGAATCCAGCCACACGCCCAACTGTCCCGTAGGCGTAGTTATTCCCTTGCCGCGCTCCTTACACTCGCGGATTATAGATGAAGCCACGGCATCCCGGGTCTCCAAGGGGTAGATGAACTGTTCACCCTCGGCGTTCACCAGCTGGGCACCTAGCCCCCTGACCTTCTCTGTAACCAGTTGTCCCACGATTTGCTCGGGATAGGCTACGCCTGTGGGGTGATACTGCATTGTATCCATGAAGATAAGCTTTGCGCCGACGCGGTAGGCGATAACCAGGCCATCGGCGGTGGCGCCGTAATGGTTGGTGGTGGGGAAGCCCTGATAGTGCAGGCGACCCCCGCCGCCGGTGGCAAGAATTATTGCCTTGGCCCGCACCAAAACCATTTCATTGGTCTCGAAGTTAATTAGAACTGCCCCTGCTACCTGTCCCTCTTTGTCCATCACCAGTTCCACTACAGGAGCAAACTCCAACACATTTATCCCGCGGTTCCGCACCTCATCGCGCAGAACCCGCATTGCCTCCAGGCCGGTATAATCCCGGGCGGAATGCATCCTTTTTCGCGATGTCCCGCCACCGCTCTCAGTCAGCAGCGTGCCATCTGGCTCCTTGCCCCACATCATCCCGAGGGATTCCAGCCAATGGATAACTCCAGGTGCATCACGAACCAAAGCATCGACTAACGCCGGGATGTTAGTAAAGCCACCGCCACCCATGGCATCAAGGTAATGGATCGCCGGGGAATCTTGAGGTTTGGTTGCTGCCTGGGTGCCACCTTCAGCCCCCACGGTATTCGCATCACCCAGGCGCAGCTTAGTCACCAGCATTACGCTGGCATCATTCTCCTGCGCGAGGAGGGCTGCAGCGGCGCCCCCTCCACCACCACCAATGACCAGGACATCTACGTCATAATCCACCGTATCAAGATCGATAATATCGGGATCGATCCTGCTATTACCCTCCAGCAGGTCGGCGAGTTCGTTTGGCGTGCGCTCACCTTTATTGGGTCCTATCTGTAATTCCCGCATCCCGCCAGCGATAGAATCGGGGTGAAAGCCCTGGAGAAGTGTTGCCTTTTCCTCCGCGCTTAGCACTGGGTAGCTTTCCTCAAGGCGTCGCTCCCTGGTGGCTATGACATTGTCAACGCTTTCCTGCATTTCAGGTGGATACATCTTTGCTTCTCCTTCTGTTAGGGCTCTATATCACGCTCACCATAGCGGCGACGCAACTCATCATCGGGCATACCCATCAGTGCCTTGAGCTCATTATCGAACTTTCCGCTCTCTACTTCGGCCACACGCTGAGCCAGGTGCTCCGCTTTGGGAGCTATATGGCGGCCGTATAGCCGGCGGCAAAGCAGCGCGATGTTATATTGCGGCAGACCCGCCGGGCATCTAGCTGAGCATAGCCCGCACATAACGCAGTCGAAGGATTTCTCTGCTACTCCGGCAATGTCACCCCGGATCGCGTTGGCAATATATTCCATTACCTCTAGATCCTGGGGGCAGCTCTTAGTGCAGGAGTTACATCCCATGCACGTTAAGAGAACAGGATAGAGCTGGAGCACCTGCTCACCACTGGGATCAAGCTCTTCGATATCGTAGATTGCCTTCTCGGTAGGGAAGAAGGGTATTTGCGTCAGATACATATCTGGCTCAACAACGGTCTGGCAGGCAAGGGCATACTTTAACTGCGGGTCTCCCTTAACGCGGTAGATAGTGCCACAGGCGCCACAGAAACCGCTGCGGCAACCGACACCGCGAATGAGCTGGTAGCCAGCATACTCCAGAGCGTCCTGGATTGTCAGTCCTTGGGGAACCTGATAGCGCTTGCCCATGATATAAATGTCAATTAATTTCTGTATAGTCGCTTTTTGGCTCAAATTACAGCCTCCTTATGCCGGGCAGCATGGCAGTTCAGGTTTACTGCTACCGGCATCATCGCGATATGTGTAGGGTAAACCTCAGCATGTACTGCGAGGGCAGTGGTTCTCCCCCCGAATCCCTGTGGTCCGATACCCAGGCTATTAATGCGTTCCAGGATTTCCTGTTCTAGATCCGCCACCTCTGGGTCTGGACTTGGCTCTCCCACACGGCGCAGGAGTGCCTTTTTTGCCAGTATCATTGCTTTGTCCGCCGTTCCGCCGATACCGATACCAACGATAACTGGAGGGCACGGGTTAGAGCCGGCCTCTGCAACTGAGTTGACCACAACGTCAATCACGCCCTGGCGACCCTTAGCCGGGGTAAGCATATTGAGACGGCTCATATTCTCGCTGCCGCCACCCTTGGGCAATACCACGATTTTTAACTGGTCACCCGGCACCATATCCAGATGAATCATAGCTGGCGTGTTATCTTTGGTGTTCAACCGTGCTGAGAAGGGCTGGCTTACTATGGACTTCCTCAGGTAACCATCCTCATAGCCCTGGCGCACCCCTTCCTCCACTGCGGTGTAAAGGTCGCCTCCGGCAATATGCGTATCCTGACCTAATTCGAGAAAGATCACCGCGGTACCGCAGTCCTGGCAAATGGGGATTTTCTGGTTGGTCGCGATACTGTTATTCTCCAGTATCTGATCTAGGACCTGCTTCCCCAGGGGGGATTCCTCTTTTTCCCTGGCTCGCTTTAGTGCGTCCAGGACATCTTCGCCGATATCGAAATTCGCCTCTTGGCAGAGGCGTGCTACAGTTTCCGTTACCTGAGCACTATCGATCGTTCTCATTCTTATTCCAGCTTCATGATTTTAACTAGCTCCAGCACCGCATCCGCCGAACGCTTGAGCGCTGCACTCTCCTCCTCAGTCAGCTTCAGCTCGATTACCTGCTCCACCCCGTTGGATCCCAGCTTTGCCGGGACACCGACATACGCCCCGGCGATGCCGTATTCTCCTTCGAGGTAGGCCGAGCAGGGAAGTATTTTCTTTTTATCGAAGAGTATAGCCTCAACCATCTGCACCGTTGCTGCTGACGGGGCATAGTAAGCACTACCCGTCTTCAACAGGCTAACGATCTCCGCACCGCCCTTAACGGTGCGCTCCACCATGGCATCAATTGTATCTTTGGGCAGAAGTTCGGTGATCGGGATGCCGCCAACGGTGGTCAGCCTGGGGATTGCAATCATAGTATCGCCATGACCCCCGAGGAGGCACGCAAAAACGTCATCAACTGATACGCCGAGCTCCATTGCGATAAACGTCTTGAAGCGAGACGAATCCAGGATGCCGGACTGCCCCATGACGCGGTTCTTGGGAAACTTACTTACGTGAAGGGCCAGCTGCGTCATAGCATCCAGCGGGTTGGTAACCATGATAATCATACAGTTAGGTGAGTGCTTCACTATGTTCTCGGTAACTTCCCTGATGATTTTCATATTGGTGAGGATGAGGTCATCGCGGCTCATCCCCGGCTTTCGCGCTATACCTGAGGTAATGACTACGATATTAGAATCCGCTGTCTCCTCATAGACGTTAGTGCCGATGATATTGGAGTCGAAGTTCAAGATCGGCCCGCTTTGGAGAATATCCAGCGCCTTCCCCTGAGGCATCCCCTCGATGATGTCAACCAGCACCACATCGGCATAGCCCTTCTCTGCTACTCTCTGGGCGCAGGAGGCGCCCACATTTCCAGCACCGACAACTGTGACCTTACTACGCATAACTCAACTCCTTTATTTTTTCGATTACGGCATCGGCAACCTGAGAGGTTCCTACCGCCGTTGGGTCGTTACGATCGGACTTCATATCATACGTGACGTATTTCCCTTCAGCTATAACCTGTGCTATTGCATTCTCCACCCAATCAGCAGCCTCCATCTCGCCAAGATGGCGGAGCATCAGTACCCCGGAGAGCATCATGGCCATTGGATTCACCTTGTTCTGACCGGCATATTTCGGGGCGCTGCCGTGGGTCGGTTCAAAGACAGAGATGTCATTCCCGATATTGGCTCCAGGAGCGAGTCCCAGGCCCCCGACTAGGCCAGCGCAAAGCTCGGAGATGATGTCACCGTAAAGATTGGGCATAACCATGACGTCATGAAGTTGCGGAGAGCGTACCAGTTGCGAGCACATGCTGTCGACCATGTGGGATTCGAACTCGATGTCCGGGTAATCCTTAGCGACCTCGGTTGTGATTGATAGAAAGAGCCCATCGGTTTCCTTTAGGATATTCGCCTTGTGAACTACGGTTACCTTTTTACGGTCATGGGCTTTGGCATAATCGAATGAGTACTCTGCAATCCTTCGGGTGGCATCGGGGGATATCGCCTTGATGCTGAAGCTCGAATCCGCATTGACCCAGTTTCCGTTTTCCTCAATAAGCATAGCGAGCTTTTCCGCCTCGGGCGTATTTCTCCCACACTCGATACCCAGGTACAGATCCTCAGTATTTTCTCGCACAACTATAACGTCCACATTCTCATGGATGTACGGAGCTCCCTGGTAGCTTTTACACGGGCGGAGACAGACATAGAGGTCTAATGCTTTTCGTAGGGCCACATTAGCGCTGCGAAAACCCGTTCCAATGGGGGTAGTGATAGGGCCCTTTAAAGCTATCTTGTTTTTCCTGATGGAGTCGAGGAGATCATTGGGGAGTGGAGTGCCATACTTATCCTGTGCCTCTTGGCCAGCGATCGCCTTTTCCCATTTGAACTTGATACCGGTCGCCTCCAGCACTCTTACCGTGGCATCGGTTACCTCAGGCCCGATGCCGTCGCCTGATATCAGGGTGATAGTATAAGTCAATATTTATCTCCTTGCTAAGACTAAAAGCTTCCGTGCTTCTTAATATAAGGGATAAGCCCACCCTCTTCAAGTATACTGAGCATCACATCCGGGAATTTGCCTACGGGGAGTTCGGTTCCGCTGGTAAGATTCTTCACTACGCTGTTTGCAAGATCAACCTCAAGCTCATCGCCGTCATTGATCTTATCAGTATCACATATCAGGACGGGAAGACCTACATTGATGGCATTCCTAAAGAAAATGCGCGCTGCAGACTTCGCCAGGACAGCAGTCACGCCCGCCATTTTAATTACGACAGCAGCGTGCTCCCGGCTTGAACCAAGCCCGAAATTCAAACCTGCAACGACGAAATCGCCCGGTTTAACCATTGTACAAAAGCCGGGCTCAACATCTTCGAGGGTGTGCTTCGCCAATTCCGGCAAATTACTCCTGAGATGGAAGTACCTTCCCGGGCAGATGTGATCGGTGGAAATATTATCACCGAATTTAAAGGCTTTTCCCCTTAGCATTTACATTAGCTCCCTGGGGTCGGTAATCTCACCGACGATGGCGCTTGCCGCGGCTGTTGCAGGGCTTCCCAGATAGATAAATGCCTCGGGATTTCCCATACGCCCCTTGAAATTACGATTGGCCGTGGAGAGACAAGCTTCACCATCCCCCAGCGCTCCCTGATGCACTCCGACGCAGGGACCGCATCCCGGTGGCAGAAGTACCGCCCCAGATTCAATAAGGGTTTGAATATATCCAGCACTGATCGCTTCTTTAAGCACATCCGAAGATGCAGGGGCTATAAGCAGCCTGGTTTTTGGGTGGCGTCTTTTCCCATTTAGTATTGCGGCTGCTACCGCCAGGTCGTCCAGGCGACCATTGGTGCAGGTACCAATAAATACCTGCGCGATTTTTATGCCCGCCAGCTCTCTAGCCAGGGCGATGTTATCTACCGAATGAGGTTTTGACACCGTCGGCTCAAGGCTGGAGGCGTCTATGGTTATCGCGTGCTCATACGTGGCATCAGGATCAGGGCTCAAAGCGCGAAAAGATGCACCGCGGCCGCGGGATTCAAGATAGGTTTGTGTAGTCTCATCGGTGGGGAAAAGCCCTGTTTTTGCTCCCGCCTCCACTGCCATATTAGCGATGGTGAAACGCTCCGCCATGCTCATGTTTCCAACAGCCTCCCCTGAGAACTCCAGTGATTTGTAGGTAGCACCATCAGCACCAAGCTTCCCTATGAGATGCAGGACGAGATCCTTGGCATATACTCCCTTTGTAAAGCGGCCGACTACCTCCACCTTGTAGCTCTCAGGCACCCGGAGCCAGGTCTTTCCTAAAGCAATGGCGATGGCAACATCGGTGGAGCCCATACCGGTTGCAAAAGCCCCTAACGCCCCTGCGGTCACCGTATGGGAATCAGCACCGAGGATCACCTCGCCGGGGTTAGCATAGAATTCTGCGACAAGCTGGTGGCAAACCCCCTCTCCCACATCGCAAATCTGCACCCCGCTCTTTTCGGCGAACTGGCGCAGGGTGATGTGGTCGTTGGCGAGCTCCCGTGAAGGACTGGGAGCGGCGTGATCAAGAAAGAGGATCGCCCTTTCAGGATTGTCTACCTGCTCGAGGCCGCTCTCTTTGAGCTGCCGCAGCGCCAAAGGGCCTGTACCATCCTGGACGAAGGCAAGGCCAACCCTGGCAATAATGATGTCTCCAGCATGAGCATCGCCACCCGAATTATCAGTCAGTATCTTTTCGGCAAGGGTCTTCCCCATAGTGCTAACCAATCACAGCTATGACGTCATCCTTGACTACTCGATCCCCGGGCTTAAACATAATATCCTTAACGGTGCCGTCGATAGGGGCGGGGAGGACACTCTCCATCTTCATCGCTTCCAGGATGACGATAGTATCACCTGCCTTGACCGCTTGCCCTTGTGCCACTTCGTATCTAATTATAATTCCGGGCATGGGGGCCAGTACAGCGCCCTCGGTAGCAACTGCAGGGGCTTTATTGGTCTCTTCGGTAACTACGGGTTGCGCAGGTCTTGCAGGCGCTGCGCTAGCAACAGGTCTATTGACTACTTGTGTCCCTCCTGCAGGTTCTACCTCTACCTCGTAGTACTCATCGCCGACAAAAACATTGTAAGTCCTGAGCCCTGCTCCCTTTGGCGGGACGGGCTTCTCCACCTTTTCCACCAGCTTACCGGCTTTAGCCTTGGTGATAAGTTCGTCCTCACGCTTAATATCGTCTAAGGATTTAGGTTTTGTATCCGCTGGCGGCTCCTCTAATCCATATTTCCATCTCAAATAGCGCATACCGGTTGTGGGGTAGAGGGCATAGATGAGTACATCGCCGTCATCCCTGGCGATATCTTTTGTATCTTCCTTAGCCTTCTCCATCTCTGGCTCCAGGATGTCCGCAGCGCGACCTGTGATAGGCTCCTCGCCACGCTCATATCCCTTGAGTGCAAGCTTTTGTACCTCGGGGTCTATCTCCGATGGGGGCTTGCCGTAGAGGCCATAAACATAGTCCTTAACCTGGCCGGAGATCATCTTGTACCTTCCCATAAGGACATTTTGCACTGCCTGAATCCCTATGATCTGGCTGCTGGGGGTTACCAGTGGGGGGTTACCCAGCTCTTTTCTGGTTCTGGGAAGCTCTTTGTACACCTCGTCTATTCTATCCAGCGCTCCCGCTTCCCTTAGCTGGGAGACCAGGTTACTCATCATGCCTCCTGGTATCTGGTGCACCAGCACACCGGTATCGATTATCGACATCTTCGTGCTGTTGAGGTAGTCGCGGTACTTAGGGGCGATGGATTCTATATATTGCCCCAGTTTGAAAAGGTGTGCCAGGTCAAGCCCCGTATCTCGTGGCGTTCCTTCAAGGGCGACCACAATAGGCTCAACCGCCGGCTGAGAGGTACGCAGGGCAAAGGGAGCCAGGGCGGTATCGATGATATCCACACCTGCTTCAGCGGCCTTAAGACAGCTCATTGAGGCCATGCCGCTGGTATAGTGAGTATGGAACTCGATCGGTATCTTTAATACCGCCTTAAGGGCTATAACCAGATCATAGATGTCATAAGGTGCAGCAAGCCCGGCCATATCCTTGATGCAGATGCTGTCGGCGCCCATGTCCTGAATGGCGAGTGCTTTATTGACATAATAATCTATATTATAGATAGGCCCCCCCAACTTGCGTTCGGTAAGAGAGTAACACACTGTTCCCTGGATGTGTTTACCACATTCCTTAATCGCTTTAAAAGAAGCTTCAAAATTACGCAAGTCGTTAACCGCATCGAAGACGCGGAAGATATCAATGCCCACCTCGGCCGCTTTGTAGACGAAAGGTTTTACTACATCGTCAGCATAGTGGCGATAGCCCACCAGATTCTGACCACGAAGCAGCATCGAAAGCGGGGTATTAGGCATCAGTCGTTTTAGGATGCGTGGTTTCTCCCAGGGGTCCTCATTTAGGAACCTGGTAGGAACGTCGAAGGTAGCGCCCCCCCATACCTCCATGGCGTAGAAACCCGCCTTATCCATCTCCGCGGCAATGGGTTCCATATCCTCCGTGCGCATCCTGGTTGCCAGCAATGACTGATGTCCATCCCGGAAGGTTGTATCCATGATTTTAAGAGGGTTTTTCTTTTCCATAAGATTTATCTCCTTTTAAGAGGGGTAACAGCACACGTTCCCAGTTGCCACGAAATACGCATCCTCATCGTTTCGGCAAGCCCCCAGTATTTCCAATAGCTCATTTCAATTTGCGGCATCGCAGGTCGCGGCATCGCAGGTCCTGCCAGCATTTCCTCTTCCTCAAATCGGTCGATGGCTGCCATGATCGCCGCAGTGACTCGCGCTTTTTCCTGCATCCTTCCTCACTATAGCGGGATGTTGCCGTGTTTCTTGGGAGGATTTGAGTCACGCTTGTTCTGGAGCATCTCCAGTGCCTTTATCAACTTGGGGCGGGTCTCCCTGGGATCGATCACATCATCGATATAGCCCCGGGCCGCCGATACGTAGGGATTGGCAAATTTCTCCTTGTACTCCGCAACGAGATTCCTTCTCGTCTCCTCGGGATTATCAGATTTTTGGATTGCCTCCCTATGTATTATATTTACCGCGCCGTCAGGTCCCATGACGGCGATCTCTGCTGTGGGCCAGGCATAGTTAATGTCGCCGCGGAGATGCTTGCTGCTCATCGCTATGTAGGCACCACCGTAGGCTTTGCGGATGATTACGGTAATCTTTGGGACTGTGGCCTCAGAGTAGGCGAAGAGCAACTTGGCACCGTGTCTGATGATCCCGCCATATTCCTGATCGATACCGGGCATATATCCCGGGACGTCGCAGAAAGTGATTATGGGAATGTTGAAGCAGTCAAGGAAGCGTACAAACCGGGCGGCCTTGTCCGAGGCATCGATATCGATACACCCTGCCGATACGGAAGGCTGCTGTGCAACGATGCCAACCGATCGGCCCCCGAGCCACGC